>DAOTWO010000106.1:0-4299 GCA_034435855.1 Thermomicrobium sp.
GCCGGTCGCAACCTGCAGCATCCACTGCCCGATCTGGGTCAAAACGCTCGATGTCCAGAGGAGCCGATAGGCTCGATACCGGAGCAGAGCGTCGAGAAGAGGCCCCGTCACTGTCTCGATCACCGGTGCCGACCGTCGGGAGAGTGTCTCCGGTGTCTGATGCTCTCCCATCCTGTCCCCCACGGCAACCCTACTGCTAGGCAGCCAGATGTGCAACAGGCGTTCTACGTGCTTGCCAGAATGTGCACCGGAATCCCATGGGCTCCGCGGTACTCCTCAACCCCTCGTGTTAGCGGGGTAAGACTGGGCCTACACCCTTACTAGTGCAACCTTCGTCCCAGGTACCTCCGCGAGAGGCAGCTCCATGTCGCGGCTCACCGAGGAATAGACACAACCAGCACGTTGCATGAAGAACGACACGGACGCAGGTGTCGCGGCCGATCAAGGAATCAACACAACCCGGTATTCCCCACTCGGCTTGGCCACACACAAGGACGCCGTGCCTACTGTCGCGGCGAAACACCAGGTGCGGGGTGAGCCGCAGCTTCTTCGCCAAGCGGGGAACACGCTGCAGGCTCGAATCTGCTGCCAGAGCACTGACCTCGACACTCGCAACGGGCATGCTCGGTGCTGCAGAGTGCCTCTCCGAGCTGATCCACCTGGGTGGAGCGACATCTGAGGGTATGCCTGCTACGATTGCCCTGGTCGCCGATATCCGAAGGGGGTACCGATGGGGCGTTGGAAGGATGGAGCGCAGTGTGCCGTCATGTTGACCTTTGATGTCGACGCAGAGACACTGTGGCTGGCCGGTTCCTTAGAACACAGCAACCGGATTGGGCTTCTCTCGCAGGGCACATACGGTGCGCGGGTCGGTGTGCCACTTGTGCTCCACGTCCTGCGACGATTCGATCTCCAGGCAACGTTCTTCGTCCCAGGATGGGTTGCCGAGCATCATCCTGACATTGTTGCGGCCATCGTTGATCAGGGGCACGAAATCGGTCACCATGGGTACCTTCATGAACCAATGAGTGATCTCTCTGAGGAGGATGAACGACGAGTGCTTGAGCGGGGCATCGAAGCGCTTCAACGAGTGACTGGCCGTACGCCGCTCGGGTATCGGTCACCGTCCTGGGAACTGACCGGCCGGACACTTCGTCTTCTCGAGCAGTATGGTTTCCGTTACTCCTCAAACCTGATGAGCCATTTTCTCCCTTGGCAACATCCAGATACCCGCCTGATCGAGCTTCCGGTGCAGTGGCTGCTCGACGACGCACCGTTCTTCTTGTTCCGGCCCGGCCCTGGCTCCCGGCCAATTCAGCCAGCCCAACATGCCTTCCAAGCATGGGTCGAGGAGTTTCAGGGCATCTACCGTTTCGGGGGGCTCTTCAACCTGACCATGCATCCGCAGTTGATCGGCCGTCCAGGGCGGATCCTCATGTTAGAACGGCTGATCGAGCACATCTTGTCACACCCCCGCGTCTGGATCGCAACCGGTCTCGAGGTAGCGGACTATTGGGCAGCACACCTGACCACCAATCCAGAGGAATGGCGACAAGGGCTCGTCTGTGATCCGCTCACTCACCGCTGACGCTTGGCGTTCCCTCCGCGATGCGCGACGCTGCGCTCGCCTGTTGTAACACGATCCGATAGTGCTTCCGGAAGGAGAAACGCTCATCCCGGATGAGCTCAAAGTATGAGCCGAACCGCTCAGGGTGCGCAGCCGCCTCGTCAAGCGGATGCGGTGGATCATCATCGGTGAGGGGCGTGCGCAGCTCGTACAACGTTGTCCGCTCCGCTGGGATACGACCAGCATCGCGGATCCACCGGCGGAGCTCGCGCGGTGGTACAAGCTGCCCGTATGTCGCTCCAGCAGCGGTAGAAATGCTTTCGTTGATCAACGTTCCACCGAGATCATTCGCCCCCGCATGGAGGCACCACTGCGCCAGCTTCGGTCCCTCTTTCACCCACGAGACTTGGATGTTCCGGATATACGGATGCAACATGATCCGCGCAATGGCGTGCATCTTCACAACTTCTTCGCCAGTAGCACCAGGCCGGAGGTCGGGCAAAAGACGCTTGCGATACATTGGTGCCTCGCTGTGGACGAGACTCAGTGGAACGAACTCAGTGAAACCGCCTGTCTCCTTCTGAATACTCCGAATGAGCGCCAAATGTGCTGCCCGATGACGGTTCGTCTCGATATGCCCATACATGATGGTAGCCGTCGTCGGGATACCAAGATGATGCGCGGTGGTAATCACTTCGATCCACTGCGCGGTCGAGATACGACCAGGCGAGATTCGTCGCCGCACCTCGTCGTCAAGAATCTCTGCTGATGTCCCTGGAAGAGAACCGACCCCAGCCTCCCTGAGACGCTCGAGATACTCGGCGATCGAGCAGCGAGCTCGCAGGGCACCATAAACGACTTCCTCGGGCGAGAAACCGTGGATGTGAATACCAGGGAGTTCCGCCTTGATGGCGCGGCAAATCGTCGGATAGAGGTCGGGATCCATCTTTGGGGGCAAGCCAGCTTGGATACAGACCTCCGTTGCGCCAAGCTCCCAGGCTTCTCGGGCGCGACGGACGATCTCCTCCAGCGGCAGGAAGTATCCCTGTTCTTCGCGGTGGCCACGAGAGAAGGCGCAGAAGCCGCAGCGCTTGATGCAGACGTTCGTGAAATTGATGTTGCGGTTTACCACGTAGGTGACAACATCACCGACGGCACGCCGTCGCAGTTCGTCCGCGACGAGTGTAACCAGGAACAGATCCCGACCGTGCGTTGCAAACAACCGCTCACCCTCGTCGACTGTGACTTCGTGTCCGGCGAGAACACGATCGAGGATGCGAGCCACATCCGGCGAGGCAAGCGCGAGCACACGATCAAGCGTGTCTCGGAGCGCTGCGACTTCTTCCATCACCACAACTCCTTTTCTGGAGGAACTAATCCACCCGGGTCGACGAGCACTCTCACGCGCGCCAACACGGCTGGATCGAGAAACTCGTCACCACGCAGGATGTAGTCTGGATACACCGCGAGGCGCTCCCGCAGTTGGAAACCGAGTTGTGCGGTCCGCTCTTTCACTTCCCGAAGGTGCGGCCAGGCTCGCTCGGGATTAATGAAATCCCGCGTCACCGGTGAGATGCCGCCCCAATCGTCAAGTCCAGCCAGCAGATAGACCTCATAGCCATCGGGCATGAGGTTCGGTGGCGCCTGCACCGCGGTCGTCGTCCCGAGGATGAGGCGAGCGACCGCAATGGTCCGCAACATCTCCAAGAGCGTCGGTTCCGGCCAATCACGCATCCGGATATCCGGTTTACGCCGGAAGTTCTGCACGATCACCTCTTGGATGTGCCCATACCGATCCTGCAGTGTGCGGATCGCATAGAGGGCGTCAACGCGTTCTTCCGGCGTTTCCCCGATTCCGATAAGAATCCCTGTGGTGAAGGGAACACGCAGTCGCCCGGCCGCCTCCAGCGTGGCCAGTCGGACAGCCGGCACCTTGTCCGGGCAACCCCGATGTGCACCACCGTGCTCAAGGAGACGCTCGCTTGTCGACTCCAACATCAATCCCATACTCGCCGTGACCGGCCGCAGGAGGGCGATATCCTCCTCACTCATCACTCCAGGATTGGCATGGGGCAGCAGTCCCGTACGTTCCAGGACAAGTGCACACATGTCATGAAGATACTCGATCGTCCGCGCATACCCCCGCTCTGCCAACCAACGGCGGTACGCGGCATAGCGGAGCTCCGGCTTGTCCCCAAGACTGAACAGCGCCTCCTTGCAGCCGGCGGCACTCCCGGCCTCGGCGACCGCCAGCACCTCTTCTGGTGTCATCGTGTGGGCCAGCGGATCGCTCGGCCGGCGCACAAATGTGCAGTACGCACACTGATCGCGGCAGAGGTTGGTGAGTGGGATGAACACCTTTCGCGAGTAGGTCACTGTCCGGCCCGACCGACGCTCTCGCACCAGGCTCGCTGCCTCAAGCAAGTGGAGCAGGAGCGCACCATCGGCACGGATGAGGCGCGCCGCTGCCGCCGGATCCAAGGCACCCGTGTCCACGGCATCGGCAAGCTCACGCACTAGCCCGGGGTCGGCGGTTGTCGCAGTGCGGAACCCGATCGACACCGACAGTCTCCTCCCTTCCGTCCCCTCTCGGACGAAGCTGAGTATGGCGCAGATCGTCATCCCTCGCCAGCTTCCCCGTGCGTCTCTGCAACCGCTATCCTATCGGCAGGTCATTGGGGGGAGGATGACACCCAACGAGACAACACTCGCATACCTCTGGCAAGAACAGG
>DAOTWO010000107.1:0-2668 GCA_034435855.1 Thermomicrobium sp.
ATCGGCCCACGATGCTTCTCTCCCTTTCCCCTACCTCGCTGGAAGCGTTCCTCATTGAACTGACGCACGCTCCCCCGCAGCTGTTGTCACCTGCCAGGTGTCCAAACCACAAGAGGGTCAGCGGGGATCGCAAAACAGCCTTTTTGGCCACGGTACGAACCCGACCGCACTGAACGCCGAGAGCTCCCCACTGGGGCTGGCACGCCAGGTGACGGAGCCCCTCGCCGCACTGGTTGCGAGCAGCACTGCTCACGGGAACGACCTCGCCGGCGTCGGCGTGACCCCACGCCGACCCCACACCACAGGTGTGTCCACTGGTGCCGGAGGAGGGACTCGAACCCACACGGGGTACACCCCCAGCGGCTGTTGACCGGCGGGTAAGCCACACGGGACATAGCATGCAGCCAGTGTGCAGAGGCGTACTTTTACAACCGAAACCTCAAAGTCGCCGTTACTCACGGCAGACGAGCGTTGGCCCTAGCCCGCCAACTGGGCGAACTGGTGCTGCCCAGCGCCGACCTGTGCCACTTCACTGCGTAGCCTCGGTGCAGCCCGCGCGCGCTCTCCTGCACGACCTGCGCCGACTGGTGGCGACCTCGACGAGGCGCGGCTGCATCTGGGCTCTGGTGCGCCAACCACTGCCGGCAAATGGCCGGCGCCGAGCTGCTTGAGACGCTTTGCTGCGTCGGGTAGCCCACACAGCCTCGGGTATACTCCGGTCGGAGGGACGGATGGAACGGAGTGCCGACTGGCTGGCGCAAGCTCAGGCCGACCTGGCAGCAGCCCGACTCATGTTCAACAACGGTTTTCACGAGTGGGCCTGCTTCGCTGCCCAGCAGGCCGCCGAGAAGGCAGCCAAGGCTGCTTTGCAAAGAGGCGGGCGCGACACCTGGGGGCACAGCGTCGCCACGCTCCTCCTGGCGCTGCGCGACCTCGCGGTTGTCCCGGACCTGCTTGTGGACGCCGCGCTTGAGCTGGACAAGGCCTATATCGGCACGCGCTATCCGGACGTCCACCCGGTGGGCGCGCCGCACGCGCTCTATACCCGCGGCGAGGCAGAGCGGTGTCTCAACTATGCGGAACGAATCGTCGAATTCTGTGCGCATCTGGTCGCCGCACTGGACCAGGGATGATCTGATCGCGCACCTGCGAGCGCGCGTGCGGGAGCTGGCGCGGCTGCTTCCGGTGCGCCGGGCGGTGCTCTTTGGCTCCTGGGCCAGGGGACGCGCGACGGCCCGGAGCGACGTGGACGTCCTCGTGATCTACGCTGATCCACCGCGCGCTGACGCCCATGCTGTGGTCTGGCGGGCGCTCCGGACGCCCGGCCTGGAGCCGCACGTTTACGCCGAGTCAGAAGCGGCGTCCATCCAGGAGACGCTCGAGCGGATGACCGCGGGCGGCATCGACCTGCTCGATTCACCACTCAAGGCGGAGTAATGGCGATCCGTTCCCTGATTCCTCCGGTCGGGTCCTCCAGCCGGGCTCCGTGTGGGTTGGGAACCACCAAGTGGAGGTGATCGTGCTGGTGCAAGGCCTGCGTTGGGCAGTGGCCGGGCGCGATGGTGTCATAGTGAGGGTCGACGTTGGTTAGCGTGTGCCCGGACTAACGCTCGTTGGATGCTGAGATACCGCGGTGTATGAAGCGCGCGAGCAAGTGTGCGTTGGCATCTGGAACTCCGGGGCAAAGTTCCCGCTGGGCTGTATGACCGTGAACCTGGCCCCAGCCGATATCCGCACGGAGGGGCCGGCCGATGGCCTGCCGATCGCGTTGGGCATCCCGCTCGCCTCCGGTTAGATCGGGGCCAATCACGATAGCGTGCTCATGATCGGCAAGTCCCATCGCTCTAGGGCACCCATGCACCACACTGCCGTCGAGCTCCCAATGCTTTGTCTCGTACAGGAACTCAGGCTGCGGCGAACATCGATGCCGAGGTGACGCGACGCTTCCAACGGCTGCTCGCGCAGGCGCGGCTGCTGCGGGTGCGCTTCCACCACTTCCGGCACACCACGGCGAGCCCGCGCCTGGGCGAGGGATGGGTCCGACGGTGTGGCGAGCCTGTTGGGCCACAGCACAGTCTAGCTCGCACGCGACACGGAGAGCCACGAGCCCGCACGCCGGGTGACAGAGCCCCTCGCCGCACTGGTTGCGAGCAGCACCGCTCACGGGGGCGTCCTCGCCAGCGTCGGCGTGACCCCACGCTGACCCCACACCACAGGTGTGTCCGCTAGTGCCGGAGGAGGGACTCGAACCCACACGGGGTACACCCCCAGCGGTTTTTGAGACCGCCGCGTCTGCCGTTCCGCCACTCCGGCGCATTTTCCTACAAAGTATAGCGCCTCTTCCCCAAAGCGTGCACCCTCCAAGAGCCTGAACCGCAACGGCGCACACCCGCCGACCGCCAGCCACCGGTGTCTCGCATCACCGCTGCGCCCCTTCGTGCCCGCCTCGGCACGAAGACATCGCCCCCTCATCAACGTTTGCACTCGTCGCACCACACCCGTGTCTGACGAATTCAATGTTCCGTCGACTTATGGCACGTTGCTCTCAGCGATTGTGGACGGGGTGATAGCCGTCCTCACCGCGCTTTTGGGCCCTACCAAGCGCTGATCTCACGCTGCTGACAGACGGTCTCGCAGTGCTCCCGCTCGCCGCAGCGATCACCAAGCA
>DAOTWO010000108.1:0-3172 GCA_034435855.1 Thermomicrobium sp.
GGCCACAGCACAAGACGCACCACCGGCAGATGAAACCACCGCGCACCGAGCCGAATAAGCTCATAGGCAAGTGCCGCGATCACTGGGATCAATGCCACCCGCGAGACGAGACGCCAGACGAGCGAGGGCCAGCCGAGAAAAGCGAAGATAACGACCGAGAGTGCGACGACGACCAAGAGAAACCCCGTCCCACAGCGCGGGTGCAGCACACTCTGGGGGCGTGCCCCCTCCACGGTGATCGGGAACCCTTGCTCCCAGGCATGAATCGTCTTGTGTTCGGCACCGTGATAGCCGAAGACGCGGGCAATGTCCGACGTCCGACCGATCAGGGCAAGATATCCGAGCAGAATGCCAAGACGCATCGTACCCTCGACCGCGTGAATGGCCCAAGTGGTGCTAATCCACCGGTCGAGCAGGCTCGCGATGCCGAGCGGTAGCAGGAAGAAAAGTCCAACAGAGAGCGCAAGTGACAGAGCAACTGTGCCCCAGAGGAATCCGCGGAACGATTCGGAAGTAGAACGCTGCTCCTCGGTACTGAGCTCCGGATCGTACCGGACAGCCACCTGAGCAGAAAAGACAAGCGCGCGGATACCAAGGACAAGCGTATCCCAGAGCGCAAAGACCCCTCGGACAAATGGCACGCCGCGGAGACGCGCTGCCCAACGCTGGGGATCGAGCGGCTGCTCCCAGACCGCAATCCGCCCGTCCGGCAGACGCACGGCAGTTGCCATATGGCGGACGCCGCGCATCATCACGCCTTCAAGGACTGCCTGGCCTCCGTAGATCGAGCGCTCGCCCGCCACATTCTCGCCCCACAACAATTCCGATACACCACGCCGATTGTATCACCTCCCGCCGGGTACGCCGGCGATGTCACTGTTCTGATCAGGTGATCCGTAGCTCAGTTCGACGCACCGGGAAATTTCTACGCGGGCTGCTACCAGAATCATCAGAACTAGGTGGCCTCCCACAGCTGTGCGACCAGTCTCTCCCCCACTCTCGACTAAAGTGATGACGCTTTGTCGCAGAGCGTGGTCGACCGAGTATTCGTCACCAACGGCTTCCTTCACCGAGACCGCCCCTGTTTTACCACTCCGCTGATCAGTGCTCCCGGTGCAGAAACTGTGCTCGTTGTTCCGTTCTGGTAAGGCAGACGCTCCCTCGTCATCGCAGCTCTTCTCCTCCGACCGCTTGAAGCCGCTTTCTCACCACGATGCACACCACGCGGAACAGTCTGGTCACGAACGAACCTGTACGCACGCTATCGCTCTCCACCAACTGAGGCGCCGGCACTCGTCGCTGATTTGCCGCTCGTAGAGAGCGGTACGCTGCCGATTGCCTCAACATCTTCCGCTGCGAAAGGCATCCGTGCTCCTGCACAGCAGACGGAGTGCACCTCCCCTCCACGCACCGTGCACCGACACAACTTGTCTTCAGACTGGGTTACCTGTTCCCGATTGCTGAACGGCGCGAAGCATGCTAGGCTACCCCCGAGGCTGGGATCTCGCGTGGGAGGGTGAACGATGCGCGTGGAACCGCTGATTTTCGAGCTTTCAAAACCAGGACGGTCTGGCACATCAGTGCCCGAACTCGACGTTCCGGAATCGCCGCTCCCCGAGGAGCACCTCCGCTCGGAATTACCCCTCCCCGAGGTAAGTGAAATCGACGTCGTCCGGCACTTTACGCGTCTCTCCCAGCTCAACCACGCGGTCGATATTGACTTCTACCCGCTCGGCTCCTGCACCATGAAATACAACCCAAAGATCAACGAGGTTGTGGCACGCTTTCCCGGTTTTGCGCATCTTCACCCGCTTCAGGATCCACGAACCGTCCAAGGCATCATGAAGCTCATGTACGAGCTGCAGCAATTCCTCGCTGAGATTGCCGGCTTTGACGCCATCTCACTGCAGCCCGCCGCGGGCGCCCACGGCGAGCTCACGGGAATTCTGATCGCGCGGGCCTACTTCGACGCCCGGGGTGAGCACCAGCGCCGGACCGTGATCATCCCGGATTCAGCGCACGGGACGAACCCAGCCACTGCAGCCATGGCCGGCTTCCGTGTGGTCGAGGTCAAGTCGGACGCACGTGGGAATGTCGACATCGACCAGCTCCGCCGGCTGGTCGGCCCCGACACTGCAGCAATCATGATTACCAATCCAAACACACTCGGTCTGTGGGACGAGAACATCACGGAGATTGTGGAGCTCATTCACAGCGTCGGAGGACTTGTTTACAACGATGGCGCGAACTTTAACGCCCTCCTCGGAATCGCTCGCCCCGGCGACTTCGGTGTTGACATCATGCACTTCAACCTCCACAAGACCTTCTCGACGCCACACGGTGGAGGTGGCCCAGGCAGTGGGCCAGTTGGTGTCAAGGCGCATCTTGCCGAGTTCCTCCCGGGGCCGATCGTCGTCCGGCGGCCGGGCGAAGACCCGGAGTACACCTGGCACTGGCCCGAGCGGTCGATCGGCAAGATCCATTCGTTCCACGGTAACGTGGGGATGCACATCCGGGCATACACCTATATCCGGATGCACGGGGCAGAGGGGCTGCGCCGTGTCAGCGAGGATGCAGTGCTGGCAGCAAACTATCTCCTCGCGCGCCTCCGCGACGTCTACGAAGTACCTTACGACCGGACCTGTATGCACGAGTTTGTGCTGTCAGCCATTCGGCAGAAGCGACATGGTGTGCGCGCCATGGACATCGCCAAGCGTCTGCTCGACTTCGGGCTGCATCCGCCGACGGTCGCATTTCCCTTGATCGTGCCAGAAGCCCTGATGATCGAGCCAACGGAAACGGAGAGTCTGGAAACGCTCGATCGCTTCGTGGCTGCCCTCCGACAAATCGCCGAGGAAGTTGAGCGCGATCCGGAGTTCGTGCGTCAGGCTCCGCACCAGACGTTCTATAAGCGACTTGACGACGTCCGAGCGAACCGAGAACTTGATCTCCGCTGGCAGCCAGAACGGGAGATGGCCCCGGCGAGCTGAAGACCATCGCGCGATATACTTCCGGTAACAGCCACAGGGAAGGAGGGAGTCATGGACAAGAAGACATTAATCGATGGGCTCAACCAGGACCTCGCCGGTGAGCTTCAGGCAATCATTATGTATATTCACTATGCTGCGGCTGCGACCGGAGTTGATCGCATTGAGCTGGCTGAGTTCTTCCA
>DAOTWO010000109.1:0-4396 GCA_034435855.1 Thermomicrobium sp.
GAACCTCACCGGTCGCCATGACGTAGCGGGTGATCTCGACGTTATAAAACGTCTGTAAGAGTGCGGAGAGCAGGATGACCCAGCCAATCCCAACAAAGCCGTACTGCGCGACGGCCAACGGTCCCAGAAGCCATTCACCCGAACCGATCGACAACCCCAGCGCGATGAGGCTGGGTCCGATAACGGCAGTGATCGCCGCTTTGAAGTCGATCCGCCGAACCCTGAACACTTCCTCAGGCTCCGGAAGATCAACCAGCGGAAGTGGCGGACGACCGCGACCAAGCTGTACCGCCTCACGCACAACACCACCGTCACCTGCTACGGCCATAGAACCCTCCTCTCCGTAGGCCACAGTGATTCGACCCGCTCTGTAGAAGCGAAGACACAATCATGAGGAAGACACCGCACGCTTTGTGGTCTTCCGACAAGAGCTGCAAGAGCACTCGCAACACCGCCCGGCAGCTCCCTTGTTCCATTGCGTTACGATGACGCTCGATAATACTCTAGGATCCGCTATTGACGCTGTCAATAGCGTGGTCTTTCCCAGGGATAGCCGCACTTCACCACTCTCCCGCCCCATGACCAGTCCGATCAGGCAACCTATCATCAGACTTCCCCCAGACAGTTGGTCGCCACTGGATTTGCCCAACCCTTCCGCTGGTGTGATTCTCGAAAGAGCACTCGTCATACCCGAGGGAACTCGATGCCTAACCTGTCGCGGTCCGGTCTTCACGAGACTGAGGGCAAGCTTCAGACCGGTGTTGACGGACGCCCGTCGCCATTCAGCACTGCTGACCTCGGCACGACCATCAGCTACACACGCGATCTGACGAGACAGCGGCAGGATGCCGCGGGCATCTTCCGAGGAACGGTCAAACGGCCAGCGTGATGATAGGAACCTTCAGAACCTTGAACCCCTGCACGACCCGATGGGAAGCGGTAGACAACCGGCAACCTGATCTCGCAATCACGCCAGCGGTTCTTGACACGCAGACCTGGATTTGCGATAGTCGGAGCAGGGCGTGGTTGCCCGATTGGAAAGGAATGGGGACAGTGCACCTCCGCATGAGGCACAGGTCTAGGTCCAGGCATCACCGGTTCGTCCGAGGCCGGATCGTGTGCAGCATGACGAGGAGGTTGCCATGGCTGTCCCGACAGTTCGCAAGCTTTTCCATCTCTTGACTGACGGCGATCTTTCGCCCGAGCAGGCGGTCGCCCTCATCGAGTTCGCCGCACAGCTCAAAGCACAACACCGCGCTGGCGAGCCGCAACACCATCTCCTCCGCGGGAAAACCTTAGCGATGATCTTCCAGAAGCCCTCAACGCGTACCCGCGTCGCCTTCGAAGCCGGGATGGCGCAGCTTGGTGGCCACGCACTCTATCTTTCAACTGCCGACCTCCAGCTTGGCCGCGGCGAGACTATCGCCGATACCGCTCGTGTTCTCTCACGGTACGTCGATGCGATTATGGCCCGTGTCTTCCGCCACGCTGATGTTGTCGAACTCGCCACCCACGCCAGCGTGCCGGTCATCAATGGCCTGTCCGACCTCGCGCACCCCACGCAAGGCCTGGCGGACATGCTCACCATTCAGGAACACCTTGGCGGCTGGAATGGGCGAACCCTCGCCTATCTGGGGTGCGCGAATAACATGGCCCACTCGCTGGCTCTCTCGGGTGCGCTCGTCGGGCTCTCGGTCCGTATAGCCACGCCTCCAGGTTGCCAACCGGATCCAGAGATCGTGCAGCGAGCGCAGCAGATCGCCGCCCGGACCGGCGCACGCATCGAGGTACTCACTGACCCGATCGAGGCTGTACGAGGGGCGGACGTTGTCTACACCGACGTCTGGGTCAGCATGGGACAGACCGTTCCGGACGAGGTGCTCGCAGCACTGGAAGCCTACCGGGTCACGCCAGCGATCATGGCTGCCGCAGCGCCACACGCGATCTTCATGCACTGTCTCCCCATGTTCCGCGGGCAAGAGGTGACCGCTGAGGTCGCAGACGGGCCGCAATCTGTGATCTTCGATCAGGCGGAGAACCGGCTGCACCTGCACAAGGCACTACTGGTCGAACTCCTGAGCGATGCCGGCCCAGGGGTGCTGCGGTAGTCGAGAGCATACTTTGACACTGGCTTGCGGTGGACGCGAGATGCAGTGAAGCCGAAAGGAGAACGCATGACCGGTGTCACGGGTGCACCGCCGCAACTTCCCAATGAGATCGCCGGTTGGGTATGCGATTGGCAGGCGGCGAGGTCGAACCTTGAACTGGTGACGCACCGCACTGACCGGCGTGGTGCAGCCATCGGTGAGGCACTCGCGGGGCGCATCATCGTCCGCCGCCAACAGTCTGGTTGGGAAATTGAGGCTCGGCTATGGGTATTGGAGGACATCGCTGAGCACCAGCGTCTCCGTGTTCGCCGTGGCTTCGCAACAACGCCAGGTGAGATGCACGATTTCTTGGTCGATGCAGGATTGCCAAGAGAGCTCGCGATCTCTGTGGCAGAAGCGGCAGCGTCGCTCTCACTCCCCGCGTCGTCGTGATCAGTCGCCCGGACGAGTCACAGCGCTGTTTCGCGACAAGGGCGAAAGAGCGCGCATCCGCCTGGAGATACCCCCGTCAACCGTATCCGGGGCGACTAAGAGCCTGCCGCAGCGGAGCTACCCGCGGAGCGAAGCTTTGCCTTCCTTCGACTCATGCGGTACAGATGTGCGTCCTGGCACGCTCGGCTGATGCCTTTGGCCCTTGGGCATTGCTCGACGTTGCGACGCATTGACCGTCACGCAGCGAATCATGGAGGCTTGTCAGCGCTGCCGAGCGTGAATGCGCTCCCGCTTCCGGTAACGCGCAGCACCGACAAGCTATCTCGATGAACTAGCCCAAGGCACGTCGACAAGAGAAAAACACCCGCTGCCAGAATCGTTCAGCCGAATGACGCGACGCAGAGCAAAGCGCGAGCCAACACGAAACGAGTGCTTGTTGCACTCCCCGACTCCACAAACGGTCCCCTCATCGCAGTGGCGGTCCTGACCGGCTTGCGGCGGGGTGAGCTCCTTGGCCTCAAGTGGGAG
Organism: Thermomicrobium sp.; assembly: GCA_034435855.1. GTDB lineage: Bacteria > Chloroflexota > Chloroflexia > Thermomicrobiales > Thermomicrobiaceae > Thermomicrobium. The sequence continues at coordinate 3,069 of DAOTWO010000109.1, forward strand.
TACGTGGACCTTCAGCGCGGGGAGATCTCCATCGTCCGCTCGCTCCAGCGGGTCCGGTGGCAAGGCCTGGTGGCTGTGCCACCCAAGACTGACACGTCCCGCCGCCTGGTGCCATTACCGCCCCAAGCCGTCGAGGCGCTGCGCGAACAGCGGCGACAGCAGCTACTCGCACGGCTGAAGGCGGGACCGCTGTGGAACGAGGGTGGCTGGGTGTTCACCACGGCGCTGGGGAACCCGATCCAGTCCAGCGATGTCTCCCGCCGTTTCCCGCGCCTTCTCGAGAAGGCGGGACTCCCCCGCATCCGCTTTCACGATCTCCGGCACACGACAGCGACGTTGCTCCTGAGCGAAAGGGTGCACCCGAAGATCGTCGCGGCCTTACTCGGACACAGCACGGTCCAGCTCACGCTGGACACCTATAGCCACGTCGTACCCAGCCTGGCACGGGAAGCAGCTGCTGTCCTGGGGCGCCTTGCTAGCACAACTGCTAGCAGCGAGCGGACGGCCGGGTCATGATCGGCACAGGAGGGGTGGCATGGTGCGGGTGATTTCGGCTTCACCACGCGGAAATGTGCTGGTGGGGAGAGAGGGATTCGAACCCCCGACGCGCGTCAGCGCACCGATTTTACAGACCGGCCCCTTGAACCGCTCGGGCATCTCCCCACAAAAGCGACCCGGAGGTGTCCCCCTCGCCCCTGGGCCGCGAAGGAAGTATACGCGATATCTTCTGTAAAGTGCAAGGTACCCGTCTAGACCACATGAACTCCTTCGCCTTTCGCGCCCTCGCTCTCTACCTCCAGTTCGCTCTGGTAGCTGCCCTTCTTGCGGATTGCTCGTTCTTTGCAGAGGCTGGGCAGCCGCAGGAACACAACGCGAGTGCGTGTCCCAGTCGTGAGCCCTACAGATGGTTCGGCCCACGAGGTTGCCACTTGGCCCAACGGCCGAGTTGGCCCTGTTGCCTTATCCCACCAATACAGCACACAGCGCTTCCCGAGTAGCCCGTGATATGCGGAATCACAAGCCTTCGACCGTCACGATCACTGGCAAAAGGCTTTACGTGAGCAAGCCATGACCCCGCAGGGCTGGGCACAAAGCGACAACACCCGAAACAGGGCGCGCGCAGAGCGAGCCACGGAGGATCACCGGAGCTCCAGTTCCATCCCAAAGCCGTTCCGGACTTTGTTATCAGGAAGCCATACACTGCCACTTGTGGCGAGCAAGTTGTATCAGGCCTCCCCAGTGAGCCGACTGAATCACTTGCATCGTGCGCTTGACGATGCCACCATGTGGCGCGGGTACGGAGGCTGCAGTGGGCGGGACACGCGATC
>DAOTWO010000110.1:0-6014 GCA_034435855.1 Thermomicrobium sp.
GCCAGTTTCCCGCTCGAGTCCATTGCGGCAGCGGTGCTTGGTGGCGTTTCGATTCGGGGTGGCGAGGGAAACTTGTTCGGCGCCGCCTTAGGTGCAGTTTTCCTCGTGATGCTCCGGAACGGGATGGACATCATGGGGATCAGCACCTATACCCAAATGATCATCACTGGAGGCCTCCTCATCTTGGCCGTCATCATTGACAATTGGGTGCACCGAGAGCGTTGAGATGGGAAGGGAGGAAAGACCAGATGGCAGAGCATACCATCAAATCACCGTTGCCTGGCATCTTCTACCGTCGGCCAAGCCCAGACGCTGCCCCCTTTGTCCAAGAGGGGGACACGATCACCCCGGGGACGGTTATCGGCCTGGTCGGGGTCATGAAGACCTTCCACCAGATTACAGCCGATGTCGGCGGCAAGTTGGTGCGCTTCCTCGTTGAGAACGAGGAAGCGATCCGGCCCGGGCAGCCGGTCGCTGTGGTCAGCGACGAGGTCTGAGCTCCAAAAAGCCAGCGGAAGGAGCGAGTAGCCATGACCGAACATGTCACCCAACCCTCGGGAGTCATCCTGGCGCGTTTCCCCGAGCGGAATGGGCGCCCCAGTGTTGTCTACCGCAACGCCGGCGACAGTTTCCTGCTTGTCGAGTTCGGCGAAATGGTCTTCGACCTGACGATGAGCTTTCGCGTCCTCGGGCTTGATGATGCGATCAAGCACAACCGGCCGGCTGGCCTCATTGAGACAATTCCGGCACTCCGCAGCATCCTGATCAATTACGACTGCCGGCAGATCTCCGTGCGTGACCTCATCGACTTCGTCGAAGACCAATACGAGCACCTGCCGCCATTCGAGAACCTCGTCGTGCCCAGTCGTATCGTTGAGCTCCCGATCGCCTTCGACGACAAGTGGACGCGCGAGGCGATCGCGCGCTATGTGCAGTACCAGCGAGCGGATGCACCCAACGTCATCGACGGCACAAATTCCAAGTACGCAGCGATGTACAACGGACTCCGCGACGAGGAAGAGTTCTTTCGCTACATCATGGCGACCGATTGGTGGAATGCGGCACTCGGTTTCTTCCCTGGTCTTCCCTTCGCCTATCCGCTCGACCCGCGCTATGCGGTCGTCCTGCCCAAGTACAACCCAACCCGGCACTGGACGCCGGCCGGGACAGTAGGCATCGCTGGGCCCTGCTTGGCCATCTACCCCGTTGAGTCGGCTGGCGGATACCAGATCTTTGGGCACACCGTGCCGATCTACGACCCGCTTCAGCGCAATCCGGCCTTCCGTGAGAGCCCGGTGCTCTTGCGCCCTGGTGACCGACTCCGTTTCCGCCCCCGCGTGACGGACGAGGAACTAGAGGCACTGATCCAGGCCGTCTACGATGGAACGTACCAGTATGTCATCGACGAAACAGCGACCTTCGACGTGGGGGCCTATCTCCGCTTCCTCAAAGAGGTGGAACCGGAAGCGGAGGCGTTCCGGCGTCGCCAGGCCGAGGCGGCGGCCCGCGTTCCGGTTCCGTGATGCGAGCTGCGACTCGTGGGAAGGGTGGAGTGACCATGCTCGAGGTGCGCAACGGCGGATTTGAGACGACCGTGCAGGATTATCCAGGCCGGATCGGCATGCTGTCTCTTGGCTTTGCCCCGGCTGGGCCAATGGACGACTACGCCTTTCGCTTCGCCAATGTGCTGGTCGGGAACCCCCCAGGCACAGCAGGCCTCGAGATTACGGCCGGTGGACTGGTTATCGCTTTCGAGGACGAGCGCGCTATCGCGGTCTGCGGAGCCGATATGGGGGCGCGCCTCAACGGCCAGCCACTTGAGCTGTGGCGGAGCTACCTGGTTCGCGCTGGAGATCTTCTCGAGTTCGATTACCTTCAGGGCCCCGGCTTCCGCACCTACCTCGCCGTCAGCGGGGGCATCGACGTTCCACCAGTGCTGGGCAGTCGGGCGACTTATCTGCCAGGAGCGATTGGTGGCTTCGAGGGGCGCAAGTTGCAGGCCGGTGACCGGCTGCCACTCGGCGAGCCGCTGACTGATCCGGCACAAGCGGCTGGACGGCGCGTCCCCGCCTCGCTGATACCGAGCTACCCGGGCTACAACGAGGTGTGGGAAGTGGAAGCGACACGCGGTCCGCAGGCTGACCCGGACTACATGACGGCTGAGGATATGGCGTTCTTCTTCTCCCATCACTGGAAGCTGGACGCAGCCTCGAACCGCACGGGATACCGGCTGGACATCCACAAATGGCAGTGGGCACGCGAGAGTGGTGGTGCGGGTGGTGGCCACCCCTCGAACATCCTTGACAATGGCTATCCGGTCGGTGCCGTGAACGTCTGTGGTGACCAGCCGATCATTCTCTGCATCGATGGGCCGACGCTGGGTGGATTCATCTGTAACGCCGTGGTCGCAAAAGCAGCCATGTGGAAGCTCGGTCAGATGGTGCCCGGCTGGAGCTACATCCGATTCAAGGAAGTGACACTCGAGGAGGCAATCACGCTACTGAAACAGCAGGACGAAACGATTCACGAGAGCAACCTCGAGAGGAGCTAGCCATGGCCCGCGTCATCGATATCAACTGCGACATGGGCGAGAGCTTCGGGCGCTGGACGTTGGGGAACGACGCCGCACTGATGCCATTGATCACGTCCGCCAACATCGCCTGTGGTTGGCACGCCGGCGATCCTGCCGTCATGCGGCAGACGGTGGAACTGGCCGTCGCCCATGGGGTGGGGATCGGTGCACACGTCGGCTTCCCAGACCTCCTTGGCTTCGGACGACGGCGGATCGACGTCACACCACAGGAGGTTTATGACTATACTCTCTACCAGGCTGGTGCCCTTCAGGCATTCGCACATGCGGCCGGTACACGGGTACAGCACGTCAAACCACACGGAGCGTTCTACGTGATGTGTTCGCAGAACGAAGAGCTGTGCGAGGCACTGTGCCGGGCAATCAAAGCGCTCGGCAACGGGATCGCACTGGTGATGATGGGGGAGATCGCACCACGCGTAGCAGCTGCCGTTGGCGTCCCAATGACGCGTGAGGGGTATATCGACCTGAACTACAACCGGCACGGACAGCTCGTGCTGGAACGGCGGAAGCAGGCCTGGGATCCGGAGGAGGTCGCCCGACGGGCCGTCGAGCTCGTCGTACACGGACGCATCCCGACGATCGAGGGTGAGACCTTGCACGCCGAGGTGGAGACGATTTGCATCCACGGTGATGCGCCAAATGCTCCGGAGATCGCCCAGCGCGTGCGCCAGCGCCTTGAGGAGGTAGGAGTGATCGTCCGGCCGCTCGGCGCTGGCCTTGCTACCTCAGCCTGAGGACGATTTGCCAGGGAGTGGATCGCGCGAGAGGGAGTAGAAGGTTCGATAGCTTCGGTGGTACTCGCGGACTCGGCGTTGCCGCGCTCCTGGCGGCAGAGCGCAACGTCACGGTTGCTGGCCAACGTGGCGCTGGTCGTCGCTGGGAGCCTGTTGACTGCGCTCGCGGCCCGGGTGAGTATTCCGCTGCCGTTCACACCGGTGCCAATCACCGGGCAGACCTTTGCCGTGCTTCTGGTTGGTGCGGTGTTGGGCAGCCGGCGTGGTGCAGCCAGCATGGCACTCTATGTGGCACAAGGGCTGGCTGGTCTCCCCGTCTTCGCTGGTGGGAAGGCTGGACTCGCCGTTCTCCTCGGGCCGACCGGCGGGTACCTCGTCGGCTTCATTGCTGCTGCCTTTGTCACTGGCTGGCTGGCTGAGCGTGGCTGGGATCGCCGCCCGTTGACGACGGCGGTGGCAATGACACTTGGCAACATCGCCATCTATCTCTTCGGTGTTCCCTGGCTCGCTGCATTCGTCGGGATCGAGCGTGCACCGCTCCTTGGGCTCGTGCCATTCTTGCCGGGTGACGCGCTGAAGATCGTCCTGGCGACCCTGGCCCTGCCTGGTGCCTGGTGGGTTGTCCGGCGCATCAATCCAGCAGCCCTCTGAACAAAGACGTCCACGTTCCGAGCCGGCCGGTATCGTCCCTGGTAGACGATACCGGCCTTCCTTATCCCGAGGATCCCAACCAGCGTCGAGCAGCATTTCGCTGGCGCCGCAGTGGCCCATTGTTCCACACAGCCGCGCCGATCAACTGACCGCGACGGTGTCCCATGGATCAACTGCAGCGAACCAGCGAGCACCGACGATGAGAAACATTGCGAGCGAGGCCGAATCACGAGACTGAACCTCTCGTCCGGAGCACCGCGTGCCAGCGCCGAAGTGCCGGGCCGAGTCGCTGCACGGCCTCGGCAACAACCTGCCGCTCGGCCTCGTCGAGCACCGCTGGGTCGATCATCTCCAGGAGTTGCCGCACCCGCTCGAACGCTGCGACCAACTCGCTCACCGGCGAGGCCGATCGACGGCTGCGGCGCCGACGGCCCAGCGCTGTGGCAGCTTCCTGGATGAGCGCACGCAGCCGCACGGTGACTTCAGCTGAGGGCAAGGTGGCGAGCTCTGGAGCAGCACGCAGTGCCCGCGCCAGACGCTCAATCTCGGCCTGGCCAAGCCGCTCACGCTCCACGAGTTGCGCGAGAGCAATTTGCAAAGGTTCTGGAAGGCCATGGAGCGGCCGCGTCTGTTTCTCAGAAAGGCGTCCACTCCGGATCGCCTCTTGCACTGGCTCGGGGAGCTTTTCAGTTGCCAGCAGCTGAAAGAGCCGACTGCGCTTGATTCCGACCGCCTCCGCCACGTGCTCCCATGGAACATCACCGAGCTGCTGCTTGAGCCGGCGCAGGGCAGCTGCGCGGTCAAGCGCATTGAGATCCTCGCGCAGGATGTTCTCCATGAGCTGCTGAATCAGCCGTTGCTCGTCACTCACCTCCCGAACGATTGCTGGAATAGTGGTGAGGCCAGCCAGCTGAGCAGCCCGCCAGCGTCGCTCCCCGTGGATGATCACATAGCGGTCGCGAGCAGCATCGTAGCGGACAGCGATGGGTTGGAGCACGCCTTGCAGTCGAATGGAGGCAGCGAGCTCCTCGAGTCTCTCAGGATCGAAGCTGCGGCGCGGTTGGTCGGGATCGGGCTCGATGCGATCGAGGGCGATCTCGCGTGCCTCGGCGAGCTCGCGCGTGCCGCGTGCCTGGGGTGAGGTATCGGCCAGAAGATCATCAACCGTAAAACGGCGACGACGGGTTGTCCGCGGGGCAGGAGCCTCAGACACGGCTAGCGCTCCCCACCATCTCGGCAATCGTTGCTGCCGCCTGGCGATAGGCAGCGGCGAGCGGCGAGCGTGGCTGATACTGCAGGATCGAGGTGTGCTCCGCCACCGCCTCAGCCCCTTTGACCGAGAGCGGGATGCTCGGCAGGAGCGGAAGTTCCGGGAAGCGCTCCTGGAGTGTGGCTAACATGTCGGCGACCAGGCGGGAGGAGTGGTGCACCTTCGTCGGAAGGAACCCGAGGACCGTGAGACGAGGGTTGAGACGGCGTACCCGGTTGACCGTCTCGAAGAGGCGGCGCAGTACCATGAGCGAGAGCGGGTGCGGCTCAATCGGGATGACGAGTGCGGTCGCCGCAACCAGGATGTTCACGCTCAGGATATTGAGGGCAGGAGGGCTATCGATCAAGACATAGTCATAGGGAAGTGGTTCCGCCGCGGCGAGTGCGTGGGCGAGACGACGCTCACGTTCAAGCGCATTGAGGAGCTCCAGCTCGGCTGCAGCGAGGTCAGGATGACTGGGGACAAGGTCGAGGCCAGCGATGCGTGTCGGCACCACGACCTCGGCGAGCGGAAGTGGCTCCTCCACGAGGAGGTCATAGACCGAACTCTCCAAACGGGCGACGTCGATCCCGAGCGCCATCGTGAGACTCGCCTGGGGGTCAAGGTCAAGCGCGAGCACACGGCAGCCGCGTTCAGCCAACGCCGCGCCGACATTGAGGGTGCTGGTCGTCTTGGCCGTTCCGCCCTTCTGGTTAAAGAAGGCAATCACTGGGGTCATGCCGAGCCCCCACGCTGTACGGACACCCGCAGAGGAAGGCTACCAGAG
>DAOTWO010000111.1:0-1875 GCA_034435855.1 Thermomicrobium sp.
ACGGTCGGAGCCATGAGGCAAGCGACCTCCGCACACGCGATGACTACGGGTGGTCACTCACCGCCGACCCGAGCGGCCGAAGAAGCGGCTCCTCGGGCTCCTCGCCTGCGCGTTCGTTCACGAGCCTGGTCGGGCTGAGACACGCCCTGGCATGGTCTGAGCGCTCCTGCGGCGGCCCGCAGCCGTTTGGTCCATTTTCTGCAGCGCTGAGCATGCCCACCCTGTGACGAGTGGCAGATGTCGGTGCCGGCCCAGCCGTGAGCGGCCGATTGCTGCGCCTGACCGTGGATCACGAGGCTGAAGTGCGACGGCGGTGCCGATCGGCCATAATCGCCCGCTCGTGGGCGACCGGGCTGATTCCCGATACTGGCTGAAGTCGGCTCAGATGTGCCCCACCGGGGGTGGGATTTCGCCCCAGGGCACGGGGTTCCACGCTAGCCCCGTCAGGGCGTGGGGAATTCAGGCTGCGCGTTGAAAGCCCGGGCTGCGAACCTGGGGCACGTCAAGCCCTGGGCACGCGGTGTCGCGGGTCCGCGGTTGTGCCCCGGCCACATTTGTCGGGACCATCATGCACCATCGGACACATCACCGCCACTGGGAGGGGTAATCGGCCTGTTGCCCACCACCGGCCCAGTCGTGAACGACTGAGCTGAATCCTGGCACCCCCACTGGGGGGCGTGGGGAGTACAGCCGGGGGAACTGGGTTGCGCGCGAGTCCCGTCAGGGCGTCGGGAATTGAGGCTGGGTTTTGCGTGGGGCTGTCAGTGGTGCGCCCGGGCGTCATTGGTAACCGCGGGCGCCATAGGCTGCATCGCCGGCAATATCGGCCTTGTGTTGCCCGGGCAGCCCCGCACTGCGGTGCTGTTGCAATCGACTCGGCACTGCACCTCTGGGCCGGCGATGGGTCAGGCGTACAGGCGCGTCGTGCTGCGGCAGCGGAAGTCGAGAGCGTTGCTGTCGAGGAAGGAGGAAACCGATGGCACTGACCAAGGCAGAAGCGGCCAAGTTGACCAATGACCTCTTGCTGCGTGGGGTGATCGAGACGATCGTCATGGAGTCGCCGGTGCTGCAACGGCTGCCGTTCATGGAGGTCGTTGGGACCGGGCTGACGTACAACCGCGAGGCGACCCTGCCGGCCGCCGACTTCTACGATGTCGGTGATACCTGGACAGAATCGACCCCCACGTTTGAGCAGGTCACGACTGGGCTCAAGATCCTCGGTGGGGACGCTGATATCGATCATTTTCTCTTGCAGACCTACCGCGATCCGAACCAGCTCGAGGCGGTGGTGCTGCAGCAGAAGGCGAAGGCAGTGGCCCATGCCTTCCTGCAGGCCTTCTACCGGGGTGACAGCGCGGTCAACCCCAAACAGTTCGATGGGCTGCGCAAGCTGGTGCCGGCCAGCCAGACCATCCAGCCGGGGCCGAACGGCGGCAGCCTCACGTTGGAGCTCCTCGACCAGCTGATCGACCTGGTCAAGCCGGGCAAGCCGGATGTACTGCTGATGTCCAAGCGCACGCGGCGCAAGTTGGCCCAGCTGCGGCGCAGCAGCGGCACGGTGTTGGAGAGCGAGATCGATCAGTTCGGGCAGCGGATTGTCACCTACGATGGTATCCCAGTGCTGGTGGACGACTTTGTGCCGGACGACGAGACGCTGGGGTCGGGGACCAACCTCTCCTCGATCTACGCCGTGAAGTTTGGGCCGAGTGGGGTCATGGGGTTGGAAAACGGCGGGATCACGGTGGAGGAAGTGGGGGCCCTGGAGACCAAGAACGCCCGGCGGTGGCGGGTGCGCTGGTATGTGGGGCTGGCGCTCTTCTCGACTGTGGCGGTGGCGCGGCTGCAGGGAATCACCGCGAACTAATCGATGGCGGG
>DAOTWO010000112.1:0-14407 GCA_034435855.1 Thermomicrobium sp.
TATCGCCTGGTGCAGCGGTTGGCACGCGAAGCGTGGGAGCGCGAGATCTCTCTCCGGGAACTTCTTCTGGCTGATGCCGAGGTGCAAGCGCTCCTTTCCCCGGCGCGCATCGAGGAAATCTTCAACTTGGAGCCGTACCTGCGGTATGTTGACGTGGCGTTCCAGCGAGTCGGGTTGCCAGTGGAGCACAAGGTGGGAGCAGAGACAGCATGATGGAGGTGCCGGTTGTCTTGAGCGTCGAACTCCCAGGCATCCCGCTCTTCCGCCGGGGCAAGGTGCGCGAGCTGTTCGATCTGGGTGATACGTTGTTGCTGGTCGCAACTGATCGTCTTTCTGCGTTTGACGTTGTGCTCCCAAATGGGATTCCCGGAAAAGGAATCGTGCTAACACAGCTCTCGGCCTTCTGGTTTGAATGGTTCGCTGATCGTGTTCCCTCTCATTACCTGACGACCGAACTACCGGAGCAGTTTTCCGTGTACCGTGGGATTCTCCAAGGCCGTTCGATGTTGGTCCGCAAGGCGGAGCGGATACCGGTTGAATGCGTGGCGCGCGGGTATCTTGCTGGCTCGGCATGGGCGGAGTACCGAACCAGCGGGATGGTTGCCGGTGTTCGTTTGCCGAGTGGGCTGCGGGAAAGCGAGCGGTTGCCTGAGCCACTGTTTACTCCGGCAATCAAATCGGACACGGGTCACGATGAGAACATCACGTTCGATGAGCTGGTGAGACGGGTTGGGGAGGAACTTGCAGAGCGACTGAGGGAGCGAACTCTGGAGATCTACGTTGCGGCCGAGCGGTATGCGCGGGAGCGCGGCGTGATCATTGCTGACACCAAGCTCGAATTCGGCTGGATCGACGGTGAGCTTGCCGTCATCGACGAGCTCCTGACACCGGACAGCTCGCGCTTCTGGGACGCAGAACAGTACCAGCCGGGTCGACCACAACCATCGTTCGATAAACAGTTTGTGCGTGACTGGCTCCTGGCGAGTGGCTGGAACAAGCAACCTCCTGCGCCAGCCTTGCCGCCCGACGTAGTGGAAAAGACAGCGGAAAAGTATCGTGAGGCGTATCGGCGACTTACAGGACGGCCGGTACCCTATCTCGACGTATGGGAACGATGAGGGGGATGTGGTGAGCGAGACGGCGCGCTGGCGAGCCGAGGTCTTCGTGTCGTTGCGACCAGGCGTCAATGACCCTCAGGGACTGGCGGTTCGTGATGGATTGCGCAGACTTGGCTATGAGGAAGTCGAAGACGTTCGCGTGGGCCGGTACGTCCAAGTCTGGCTGCGAGCACCAGATGTTGAGACTGCGGAGCGGCGTGTGGCGGCGATGTGCGAGCAGCTCCTTGCGAACCCGGTCGTTGAACACTATCGCTTCATTATTGAGCCGGCCTAGTCGCACGGAGGAGGCAGCAGGATGCGCTTTGGCATCGTAACGTTCCCTGGAAGCAACGGTGACCATGATGCGCTTATGGCTGTGCGACTGGGGCTCGGGCAGCCAGCGGAGCTTGTGTGGCATACTGAGACCGATCTTTCAAACTATGATTGCATTGTGATTCCTGGGGGCTTCTCTTACGGTGACTACTTACGGGCTGGAGCGATCGCACGCTTTGCGCCAGTCATGCAAGCGGTCGCGCGCGAAGCGGAAGCTGGTAAGCCAGTGCTTGGGATTTGCAACGGATTCCAGATTCTGACTGAGGCGCATCTCCTGCCGGGAGCACTGTTGCGCAATGCCTCACTGGAATTCGTCTGCGACTGGGTATGGGTCCGTGTGGAGCAGACGCGCACCCCCTGGACGAGTCAGCTTGCGCCAGGAACACTCCTGCGTCTCCCGATTGCGCATGGGGAAGGACGGTACTACGTCGACGAGAAGACGCTCGCAGAACTCGAGCGGGCCGGACAGATCGTCTTTCGCTATGTCGATGCGAAGGGAAACGCCACGCTGGAGGCGAATCCGAACGGCTCAGTTGCCAATATCGCAGGAGTATGCAATGTTCGCGGGAACGTGGTAGGACTGATGCCACATCCTGAGCGAGCATTCGACCGCTTGATTGGTGGTGAGGATGGCCTGCGGATCCTCGCTTCGGTCTTGGCCGTAGGACTCGAGGTTGTGCGGGGGCGAGGAGGACACTGACAGGAGGTCAGTAGGAAACGATGCCTGTTACACCGGAACTGTTGCGCGAAGTTGCCTTGACCGAGGACGAGTACCGACGAGCTGTCGAGTTGCTCGGACGAGAGCCGAACCTCGTCGAGCTCGGCATGATCGGCGCACTCTGGAGCGAGCACTGCGGTTACAAGCACTCCCGACCGCTTTTGCGGCGGCTCCCAACCAGTGGGCCGCAGGTTGTGCAAGGACCGGGGGAGAATGCAGGTGCGGTGGATCTCGGTGACGGGCTCGTGGTGGTTCTGAAGATCGAGTCCCATAACCATCCGAGCGCGGTAGAGCCCTTCCAAGGGGCCGCGACAGGGGTTGGCGGAATTGTTCGGGACATTTTCGCGATGGGGGCCAGGCCGATCGCACTGGCTGATTCTCTCCGTTTCGGCCCACTGGAGGAATCACGACAGCAGTATCTGTTTCACGGGGTCGTAGGGGGAATCGGCTGGTACGGGAACTGCTTGGGCATTCCGACGGTCGCCGGGGACGTCTTTTTTATGCCGGAATACCGTCAGAATCCTCTTGTGAACGCGATGTGTGTCGGAATCGCTGAACGCAGTGCGCTTGTACGGGCGCGGGCATCTGGTCCGGGGAATCTGGTTGTCTTGGTCGGGGCGGATACTGGACGAGACGGCATCCACGGGGCGACATTCGCCTCGGTTGAAGATCCCGAGCGTTCACACCGGGGCGTCGTGCAGGTAGGAAATCCGTTTCTGGAAAAGCTTCTGCTTGAGGCGTGCCTCGAAGTGTTGCAGACCGGGGCTGTCGTGGCGATGCAGGATCTGGGGGCCGCCGGTCTGACAAGCGCGAGTGCCGAGCTCGCAGCGCGTGGTGGTACGGGCATCGAGCTGGACGTCGCGGCGGTTCCGCGGCGTGAGACTGGGATGACACCGTACGAGGTGATGCTCTCGGAGAGCCAAGAGCGGATGCTCCTGGTGGTCCGGCCTGAGGGGCTGGAGCGGGTGTTGGAGATCTTCCGACACTGGGAACTGCATGCAGTGGTAATCGGGCGCGTGACCGACGACGGCATGCTTCGTGTATTGGACGCAGGCAACCCGGTGGCTGAACTTCCGGTGCGTCTGTTGACGGAGGCCTGTCCAACCTATATCCGCGAGGCGTATGAATCGGAGGCCATTCGCGCGCGTCGAGCGTTCGATCCAGATACATTGCCGGATCTTTCTGCCAACGACGTGCTGCGGGCATTGCTTGCCCTGCTCCGCTCACCAAACATCGCTTCTCGTCGCCCAATCTACCGAACATACGACCATACGATTCTGACCAATACCGTGCTACCGCCCGGTCAGGGGGACGCGGCGGTGTTGCGCGTTAAAGGGCATCGCTTCGGGATCGCCCTCAAAACCGATTGCAACCCGCGCTATTGCCTGCTCGAGCCGCGGCTTGGCGCACAGCTTGCTGTCGCGGAAGCAACACGCAACATCAGTTGCGTCGGTGCTGAACCGCTTGCCATCACGGATTGCCTAAATTTCGGCAATCCGGAACGCCCGGAGGTGTATTACCAGCTCGTGCAGGCGATTGAGGGTATGGCTGAGGCGTGTACTGTCCTCGGGGTACCGGTGGTGAGCGGGAACGTGAGCCTCTACAACGAGACCGAGGGCCGTTCTATCCCACCGACGCCGGTTGTCGGGGTTGTGGGGAAGCTGAGCGATGTCCATCGGCATGTCGGCCTGGGCTTCGCTGGAGAGGGAAAGGTCTTCCTGTTGGGACCACAGAGTGCGACGCTGGGGGCAAGTGAGTATCTTGCTCAGCTCCATGGAATCGTTGCAGGCGCGCCACCAAACCTGGATTTGGAACTCGAGCGGCGTGTTCAGGCGCTGATTCGAGAGGCGATTCAACGCGGGATCGCACTCGCGGCGCACGACTGCAGCGAGGGTGGTCTCGTAGTGGCACTGGCCGAAAGCTGCATCGTAGGCGGGATCGGGGGCAGATTCAGGGTGGACGAGCTCGTTGCGGAAAACGGACGGCTCGACCGGACGCTCTTCGGGGAGGCAGGGTCGCGGATCATCGTCCAAGTTACTCCTGGTGCGGAGGGTGCGGTACTCACGTTGGCGCACGCCTATGGCGTGCCAGTCTGTGAACTCGGGCATACCGGAGGTGACCGGTTCATCGTGGAAGGGATTGTGGACTGTACCCTCGATGATTTGGCAGCGGTCTGGAGGGATGGACTGCGTGGAGAATGAGGAGGAGCGTCCGTACTCCTCCATGGTAGACTCCATACGTGAATGGTGCTCGAGATCAGTGAGGTGCTGCGTGGGTGAGATCGGTGGTCCACGCGAAGCCTGTGGAGTGTTCGGTGTCTTCGCACCGGGCGAAGATGTGGCTCGGCTAACCTTTTTTGGTTTGTATGCGTTGCAGCATCGCGGGCAGGAAAGTGCTGGTATCGCGACCAGCGATGGGCGTTCACTCTCCATCCATCGCCGGATGGGGTTGGTCAGTAGCGCCTTCACCGAGGATGACCTGCAGCGCCTGCCTGGACATATCGCGATCGGGCACACACGCTACTCGACGACGGGAAGTAGTGTCCCGGTGAACGCGGGTCCGTTCTTGGTGAGACAAGGGGACGAGGCAATTGCCGTCTCGCACAACGGCAATCTTGTCAACGGCGAAGAACTCCGGCAGGAGCTCTTGGCAGCCGGGGTGCCACTGGAAAGCACCACGGACACCGAAGTACTGGCATGGATGATCCTGCGATCTCCTGGTCGTGATTGGGTGGAGCGAATCCGGAGTGCAATGAGTCGGATGGTGGGGGCTTACAGCCTCGCCATTTTGACCCGCGAGTCCTTGATCGCGGTGCGTGATCCGCTGGGGATTCGGCCACTTTGTCTTGGACGACTCGATGGAGGATGGGTGATTGCCTCGGAAACATGCGCGCTCGCGACTATTGGGGCGGAGTTCGTGCGGGAGATCGAGCCGGGCGAGATCGTGGTGATTGACGAGCGAGGGGTCTCATCTCATCCCGACCCTGCTACGCAAGCTGAGCAAGCGATGTGCGTCTTCGAGTTCATCTACTTCGCACGGCCGGACAGCGCGATCATGGGGCAGCGTCTGCACGTCGTCCGTCAGCGCATGGGGGCGGAGCTGTGGCGGGAGCATCCGGCGGATGCGGACCTCGTGGTCCCGCTCCCCGATTCAGCGGTTCCGGCGGCGATTGGGTATTCGCTTGCTTCTGGTATCCCCTATGCGGAGGCCCTCATCAAGAACCGGTATATTGGGCGTACGTTTATCCAGCCGGATCAGCGATTACGCGAACAGGGCGTGAAGCTCAAGTTCAACGCCTTACCGGAGGTCCTGGAAGGCAAGCGCGTCGTCTTGATCGACGACACGATTGTGCGAGGGACAACGAGCCGACCGATTGTGGAGCTGCTCCGGCAGAACGGTGCACGCGAGGTGCATATGCGTGTGCACTCTCCGCCCATTCGCTGGCCGTGCTACCTCGGAGTGGACATGGCGACACGGGACGAACTCATTGCTGCGCACCTCTCAGTGAAAGAGATCGGACGGGCGATTGGTGCCGACTCGATCGGCTACTTGTCCCTGGACGGGCTCTTCCGGGCAATTGGCCTCCCGCGCGAGCGATTCTGCGCTGCCTGCCTCACCGGCCGCTACCCGGTACCTGTTCCTCCTGAACGCCTGTTGCGACGGCGAAGCCGGACGCAGGAGCTCGCCGGAGCACGGTCGTAACAATTCGAGGCGTACACGCACGTGGAAGGGGCTTGACCCGGCTCGCGTGGGACCCATACACTCGGCGCTGTGGTCGCGACGCGAAGGGAGTTGTGGGCCGGTGGCTCCGAAGGTTACCCCCCTGATCGAGCAGCACCGAGCGCTCGGTGCGCGATTTATCGAGTTCGCTGGTTGGCTGATGCCGGTGCAATACGAGGGGATCGTGGCGGAGCACCTCGCGGTGCGGAGTCGAGCCGGTTTATTCGATCTGGGACACATGGGACAGCTGGCGGTTCGGGGGCGTGATGCACTCCCGTTTCTCCAGTTTGTTACCCCGAACGACGTCGGCTCCTTAAAACCGGGACGTGCTCAATACTCGATGCTACTGTATCCGAATGGCGGCGTGGTCGACGACATCATGATCTATTTGCGCCCAGATCGCGAAGAGTATCTGGTGGTTGTCAACGCCGCAAATACCGACAAGGACTTTCAGTGGCTGCTCGAGCGGCGTGCCGATCATCCCGAGTGGGTTGTTGAAGTCGAGGATATTTCGGCCACAACGGGTATGTTAGCGATCCAAGGCCCGCTTGCTGAACGGATTTTGCAGCGTGTCACGGAGGGTGACCTGTCGACTGTTCGTCCGTTCGACGCTGTTCAAACGGAGGTCGCTGAGGTGCCGGCGCTTGTTGCGCGAACTGGGTACACCGGTGAGGACGGCTTTGAGCTGTATTTCCCGATTGAAGCGACCGTGAGATTGTGGGATCGTCTACTTGAGATTGGCCGAGCAGATGGCCTGGTTCCGGTCGGCTTAGGAGCTCGTGACACGCTTCGGTTGGAGGCGTGCCTGCCGCTGTACGGAAACGAACTCTCACCCGAGATCACACCACTTGAGGCACAACTCGGCTGGGTCGTCAAGCTCCACAAGGGAGCCTTTATCGGACGCGAGGCGCTGGAGAGGCAGCTGCAAGAAGGCGTTCCGCGAAAGCTGGTCGGGTTCGAGCTTGTCGAACGCGGCGGTATTCCGCGGCATGGGTATGAGGTTGAGCTTGTGGGCAGACGGATTGGGACTGTCACGAGTGGAACAAGCTCGCCCTCACTCGGGAAGGCGATTGGTTTAGCACTGATCGAAAGTTCTGCTGCAGGGATCGGCCGGGAGTTCGACGTTGTCATTAGGGGTAAACCGGTGCGTGCGCTTCAGGTAAAGACCCCGTTCTATCGCCGTCCACGGCACAGGATAGGCGAAGGGATTGAGTCCTAAGGAAAGGGGTAATCAATGGCGGACGTACGTGATGGTCTCTGTTACACGCGAACGCACGAGTGGGTGCGTGTCGATGGGGATATTGCGGTAGTCGGGGTTACCGACTTTGCGCAAGCGGAACTGGGAGACATCACCTATCTTGAGTTGCCGGAGCCAGGAACGACAGTCAAGCAGGGCGATTCGATGGGAGTGATCGAATCGGTGAAAGCGGCGTCCGATATCTATGCACCGGTCTCCGGCGAGGTGGTCGAAGCGAACAACGGAGTGGTCAACACACCAGAACTTGTCAACAAAAGCCCGTATGATGATGCATGGCTGGTCAAGATCAGGATGAGCACGCCAGATGAGCTCAATCAACTGATGGACGCCGAGGAGTACCGGAAGTATCTCGCGGAGACTGCGGCGACGGCATGATCAGTGCTGATCAGTGAGGAGGGCCGGGGGATGGTTTTCTCGCCGCATACCCCCGAAGACCGGGCAATGATGCTGCAGGCAATCGGGGTGGAACGGATCGAGCAACTGTTCGAGGGTATTCCTGCCTCTTACCGTTTCCCAGAGCTCCGATTGCCGCCGCCAGTGGCAGAGGCGGACATCTTTCGGGAACTCCTGGAGCTTTCTCTTCGGAATTGGTCGATGGTGGCAACACCAACGTTCCTCGGTGCGGGCTCCTATAACCACTACGTTCCGGCAGTCGTCCACCAGATTCTGTGGCGAGGGGAGTTTTATACCGCCTATACGCCGTATCAACCCGAAGTCTCGCAAGGGACGCTGCAGTCGATCTACGAGTTCCAGTCACTGGTGTGCCTTCTGACTGGAATGGATGTCGCCAACGCGTCCATGTACGACGGGGCCACTGCACTTGCCGAGGGGGCCTTACTTTGTGTCTCCCTGCCTCGGGGACGAACGGCAATTGTGGTGGCGGGGACGGTGCACCCGTATTACCGAGGCGTTCTCAGGACGTACACCCGAGGGTTACCGGTCGAAGTTCGGGAGGTTCCTATCCCGGATTCGCTTCGGACAGCGCCACAGGACCTGGAACGTTTCGTAGACGAATCGACTGCCTGTGTCGTCGTACAGTACCCGAATTTTTACGGCCGCATCGAGGATCTGGCGGCACTTGCCGAGACAGCCCATGCCGTTGGGGCGCGGTTCGTCGTGGCAACCTATCCGATCGCGTTGGGGTTGTTGCGGCCTCCTGGCGAACTCGGTGCCGATGTCGTGACTGGTGAGGGGCAATGCCTGGGGATTCCGCAGTCGTTCGGCGGGCCAGGACTCGGACTGCTCGCGGCGCGCATGGAGCTCGTGCGACATCTTCCCGGTCGGCTCATTGGAGCCACCGTAGATCGTGAGGGCAAACGCGGCTTTGTGATGGTGTTGCAGACCCGGGAGCAGCACATTCGCCGCGAGAAGGCGACTTCGAATATCTGCACGAACCAGGGACTGATGGCACTTGCTGCCACGGTTTATCTTTCGGCCCTCGGAAAGCAGGGGCTACAGAAAATTGCTAAGCTGTGCTACCACAAGGCGCATTATCTCGCTCACCGGATCGCCGAGTTGCCCGGTTGGTCGCTGGTCGGTGAGGGACCCTTCTTCAACGAGTTCGTAGTGCGCTGTCCACACGATCCGCGTGCAATCAATGAATTTCTGTTGCAGCGAGGCATCATAGGTGGGCTAGCGGTCGGTGAGTTGGTTCCGGAACAAGATGACCTCATGCTCTTGTGTGCGACGGAGCTCACGACCAAGGAACACATCGATCGTCTTGTAGAAGCCCTGCGAGACTTGACCGTGTGAGTCGGCACGGAACCCACTGCTGGGGCACAATGGAACCCGGATGCAAGTGAGGTGCATCCGGGTTTTGTGTGCAGGAGAAAGTTTCCAATGGCACTTCCCCAGGTCGCAATTGTCGGTCGTCCGAATGTCGGCAAATCAACGCTGTTCAACCGGCTGCTGCGGCAGCGGCGAGCCGTCGTTGAAGAGGTGCCCGGCACGACGCGTGATCGCATCTACGGTGTTGTTGATTGGAACGGACTCCGTTTCGGGCTCTTCGATACCGGCGGCTTGTTGACCGATGAAGAGATCGCTCGTTCGAGCGAGCGTGAACTCCTTGAGGCCACCAAGGCCCAGGCAGAGATGGCGGTCAGGGAGGCAGACGTCATCGTTTTCGTCGTTGATGCTGCTGCTGGCCCAACAGCGGGCGATTGGGAAGTGGCTGAGTTTCTTCGCCGTACAGACAAACCGATCGTCCTGGTCGCGAACAAAGCCGAATCACGCGAGCGTGAGCTCAACGCTTTACAGTTCTATGAATTCGGCCTTGGTGAGCCTATTCCAGTCTCGGCGCTGCATGGGAAGGGGATTCCTGATCTCCTTGAGGCTATTGCCGAGCGATTGCCACGCAGAGAAGAAGTGGAGACACTCGAGCCCGAAGCGCCGAAAATCGCTCTTGTTGGACGGCCGAACGTTGGGAAATCGGCGCTCCTGAATGCGATCCTCGGTCAACCGCGACAGATCGTGTCGCCCATCCCAGGAACCACGCGGGATACGGTTGACACGGAACTCGTGTGGAAAGGTCAACCAATTGTCTTGATCGACACGGCTGGTATTCGGAGACCAGGTCGCATTGAACGCGGTATCGAGCGCTACAGCGTCTTGCGTGCGGAGCGAGCGATCGAGCGAGCCGACGTTGCGGTTCTCGTGCTTGACGCAACAGAACCTTTTACGCACCAGGATCAAGCGATCGCGGGACGGGTGATCGACGCGAAAAAGGGGATCGTCGTTGCGGTCAATAAGTGGGATCTGTTCGAGCAGATGGAGGGTGCGCGGGAAGCGTTCGAAGAGGACGCGCGTGCGGTCTTTCACTTTCTGCCCTGGGCACCGCTGGTCTTCGTTTCTGCACTCACCAGGAAGAATGTGGAGCAAGTCGTCGATTTAGCACTTGTTGTTGTGGCAGAGCGATCGCGGCGGATTCCCACTGCCGAACTGAATCAACTCCTCCGTGAAGCCATAGCGCATCATCCGCCACCGACGAAGCCTGGTAAGTGGGTCAAGTTCTACTACGTGACACAGGCGGCAGTGAATCCACCAACCTTTGTGTTCTTCTGCAATCGCCCGCAGCTGGTGCATTTCTCCTACAAGCGGTATCTGGAGAACCGCATTCGGGAGCGGTACGGCTTCCTCGGGACGCCGATTGAGTTGGTGTTTCGCGCGCGCGAGCGATCAGCGCCAGCATGGGAACGGGGCAGATCGAGTCGCCGGTAGATGGTTTGCGAGAAGGATCGGGAAGGGGGAGCAACCGGAATGGACAAGCGTCTCTGGGAGTGGGACCCGGACGTCGCAGAAGCGATCTCCTGTGAGGAGCGTCGGCAGAGTCGAACCATTGAGCTGATTGCGTCCGAAAACTTTACGAGCCCAGCTGTACTGGCTGCTGTTGGATCAATTCTCACCAACAAATATGCCGAGGGGTATCCTGGGCGGCGGTACTACGGTGGTTGCGAGTGCGTCGATCGCGTTGAGGAGCTGGCGATCGCGCGGGCGAAGCAGCTCTTCAGGGCCGAGCACGTGAACGTCCAACCACACTCAGGGGCGCAGGCCAATATGGCCGCGATGTTCGCAGTGCTACGACCCGGTGATCGGATACTCGGGATGAGTTTGCAGCACGGGGGACACCTTTCGCACGGGGCGAAGGTGAACGTTTCTGGGCAGTGGTTTGATGCGTACTTTTACGGGGTGAATCCCGATACCGAGCGGATCGACTACGATGCTGTGTGGCGGATTGCCCAGGAAGTGAAGCCACGACTGATTATTGCTGGAGCGAGTGCGTACCCACGGATCATCGATTTCGCACGTTTCCGCGAGATCGCGGACGACGTCGGGGCCGTCTTGATGGCCGATATCGCCCATATCGCTGGGATGGTGGCGGTTGGAATGCATCCGACGCCAGTGGGGGCTGCCCAGGTGGTCACGACGACGACGCACAAGACGCTACGCGGACCCCGCGGCGGCATGATTCTGTGTGATGCAGACTGGGCAGAGGCGATCGACAAGGCGGTTTTCCCCGGAACGCAGGGCGGGCCATTGATGCATGTGATCGCAGGAAAGGCTGTCGCGTTCGGAGAAGCGCTGAAACCGTCTTTTCGGGCCTACATCACGCGTGTACTCGAGAACGCTCAGGTCCTGGCAGAGACGCTCCAGGAGGAGGGATTGCGACTCGTTTCGGGAGGAACGGACAATCATCTGCTGCTCGTCGATTTGCGGCCATTGGGGATCAGCGGCCGTAAGGCGGAACGAGCCCTGGACGAAGTGGGGATCACAGTGAATAAGAACACGATTCCTAACGACCCGAAGCCGCCGACCCAAACGAGTGGTATCCGCATTGGGACGCCGGCAATGACCACGCGTGGCTTTGGTCCGGAGGAGATGCGCTTGACTGGTCAACTGATCGCGCAGGTGCTTCGAGCTCCAGACGATGGTGAGGTGAAGGCGCGTGTTCGAGCACAGGTTGCGGAGCTCGTTGCGCATTTTCCAGTCCCAGGCGTTACGATCGATGTGATATCAGCAATCGATGAAGCCGGCGGTTAAGGAACCGGCCGTGACTGAGGGTGACGATGACCTTAGAGCGAGCACTCATCGCGGTCATGACGGCGGGCGTTGCGGCGGTAGTTAGTGCCGCAATCATTCCGCGCGTCATCCGCGTGGCTCAGCATTTCGATCTGCTGGCCTATCCAACCGAAGCGCGGTGGGTGCATACAAAGCCGATCCCACGAATCGGGGGAGTGGCGATTTTTATCGGGTTTCTGAGCGGACTTGCCTTAACGTTCGTGCTCCCGGTAGAACGCTTCCCGATCGAGATCGAACGAATTCTCCTCTTGGTGTTCGGTGCGACGCTGATTCTCGCTGCACACCTCTACGACGATCTCCTTGGGCTTTCCCCACTTGCCAAGCTTGCTTGGCAACTCGCAGGTGCTGCCGTCGCAATCCTGCCGCGTCTGCGAGGACCAGAGCATGGTCTGGTGATCGAACAGTTCAATAGTCCGTTTGGCGGTGTGGTTGTGCTACCGCTTGCCATCGCGATTCCCTTCACGGTTTTTTGGATCGTGGGCATGATGAACACTGTCAACTTTCTGGATGGGCTTGACGGTTTGGCAGGGTCTGTGACAGTTATCGCTGCACTCGTCATGTTCGTGCATACCTTTTTCCGTCCCGCTGGGAACCCACAGTTCACCATCTCGCTTCTCGCGGCGTCATTAGCCGGTAGTGTTTTGGGATTCCTTCTCTTCAACTGGCATCCGGCACGGATTATGATGGGTGACTCTGGTGCAATGCTCCTCGGCTATACCCTCGCTATCTTGAGCATTATTGGTGGGGCGAAGATCGCTACGGCACTCCTTGTCCTGTGGGTTCCGATTCTCGACGTGGCATGGCTGATCGTCTACCGACTGTGGAATGGGCGCTCACCTCTTGAGGCGGATCGTGGTCATTTGCACCACCGGTTGCTCGACCTTGGTTGGTCTCAGCAGCGGATCGCAGTGGCGTTCGTTGTTATTTCCATAGTATTCGGGGGAATGGCCTTATTGATGCCGGCCCCGGTTTATAAGTTCGTGACATTGGTGATCGCGGGGGTCGCCGGACTAGTTGTTCTTTCCTGGCTTGCACGGCTGAAACCACTTTCGAGCATGCAACAGGGGCACGAGAAGGTGAGACCATCTTAGCAATTGTAGAGCAATTGGGGTGAGTCGATGCCACTCTACGAGTACCGATGTCGATCCTGCCGTCGGCGTTTCACCAAGCTCTTCCGGTCTATCTCGGCTGTAGGCGATCCAGGAGCGTGCCCGCACTGCGGAGCGCGCGACGTGGAACGGCTGCTTTCGCGCGTTTTCGTGCACCGAACCGTCACGGAACCAGCGCGGTCCGAGATCGCCGATGGGGATGATGGCATGGAGGACATGTTTGACCGCGCAGAAGTGACGTGGGAGGACGAAGACGAATCTGATGTCCCGGACTTTCCTGATACAGAAGACCCACGGGAACTTGCGTGTTGGATGCGCGAGATGAGTGCTCAGACAGGCGAGCCGCTCGATCCTTCATTGGAGCGCGCAGTCCAGTATCTCGAGCGTGGCGAAGATCCTGAACGTGTTTTGGAGCGGCTCGAAGAAGAAACGCTCCAGACAGACTCGCAAGAGTATCCTGACGGGTCAACAGACTCGGGAAAGAGCTAACCTCCGCGCCAGAACTGCCAGGCGAGGATAACAGTTGCAATAACGATGCCGACCAAACCGAACGCGAGGAGCGGCCCTGCCCAGCGCACGAACCAGTCGGGGTGCCAGACGTTGAGGAGGAGGCTGAAACTAATCGCTGCGGCTGCGAGGAGGATCGCGACGATAAGTCGATTCACGAGCGTGCTCAAGCGATGTGTGACATCAGGAAGTTCTGCTAAATGCATCGTGACCTCGAGCTCAGCCTGTTCAATCCGGCGTAAGAGTCGGTCGACGCGACGGGGGAATTCAACTGTCCGGCGTGCGCCATCTTCAAGCATGCGGGCGACTTGCGGGAGCCATGAAGCGGGTAGATAGCGGTCGATGATAAGCCTGCGTACGTACGGTTCGGCAATTTCAAAGGGGCGGAAGCTTGGGTCGAGGCGTTGGCCGACGCCCTCATGCATTGAGAGTGTCTTGGCAAGGAGGCTGAGTTCTGGCGGAAGTGTGAGACGCCAGCGACGCATGAAACGGTAGAAGTCGTCGACGATTTCCCCGAACCGATATTCCCCGAGCGAGAGGCCAAAGTAGCGGTCAACGAGGTGCTGAAGTTCCCGGCGCAGAGCTGGGCGGTCGGTCTCGTGGCGCACAATTCCTAATCGACCAAGAGCATCGATGACCGCATCAAGGTCACCACGCAGGACTGCGATAAGAAGATCGAGCAATTCTGTGCGATAGGCTGGATCGAGGCGACCGACCATGCCGAAGTCGTACACGACTAGACGACCATCCGCGAGAACAGCGAAATTTCCCGGATGTGGATCAGCGTGAAAGAACCCGTGAACCAACACGCACTCGAGGATGAAGCGTGCTGCGCGAACCGCGAGGGCGGATCGGTCGATTCCAGCGCGATCCAGTTCCTCGATATGGTCGATCGGAATGCCGTCGATGCGGCGCATTGTCAGCACCGTCTCGGTTGTGCGGTGCCAGAAGACACGCGGGATAACGATGTCCGGTTGATTGCGCAGCAGCATCCGAAAACGATCGGCGTTCCGTCCCTCACGGCGATAATCGAGCTCGCTGCGAATTGTCCACGCGAACTCGTCGACGAGGCCGACGAGGTCGTACTGGC
>DAOTWO010000113.1:0-1551 GCA_034435855.1 Thermomicrobium sp.
GGTGGAAGATGGTGCTCATGGCGTTCGTCCTCCAAATACTCCGGCATGCTGTAGCCTCTCCCACGCCTCCAGCACCAGGCGGCGGGTGCGGTATTCGCCGAACTGGCGCAATTCCTTCTCCTTGAGCACGCGGAAGGTCTCGCCCGGGAAGGTGCTCTTGGCCACCCGCTCCGCATAGCCTCGCGGATCCAGCGGGTCGGTGACTTCCTCCCAGCGGTCCAGGATGTCCGCCAGTTCCCGCTCGGTGAGGTCAGCCGGGTCCAGGATGTAGCGCAGTTGCTTGCGGGTAAGGCCGTAGAGGCGGGCGTAGTAAGCGTCCAGCTCGGCGCGCAGGAGGGCGCGGCGGGATTCGTTCCACTTGAAGGGCGGAAGGGGAATGCCTTCGCTGGGCGAATGGCGAACGGCGAATGGCGAATGGTCGATCCTCGCTTCCCTTCTGTTCGCTATTCGCCATTCGCTATTCGCCGATGACAGGAGGGGGAGCCACTCCGGCGGTGTGGGGTCCACTCCGCCCGTGGCGGCCTGGTTCTCCTCCCATTGGCGCTTTATGGCTTCCCGTAGCGCCGCATCGGCATCGGCCCACACATCGTCGGCAAAGGGCTTGAGGTCCCAGGCGGTGTAGACGAGCTCCAGGACGCGGGAGACAATGAAGAGCAGGTCCTCAGGCGTGTAGGCGGAGGGTGGGAGGACGGGGAGTTGGCGGAGAATGAAAAAACCAAGCGATGTTCCACCAAGTTTTTGGCGTGTAATGAAGTCAAATACGAGGCTACTTGCGTTTGCGAGCAAGCAAGTCAGCCATATGGCATGCTCGTCGAGTGCGACTAGCGGCAGCTTATGATTAGTCCCCACTCGCGGCAGCAGGCTGAAGATGGCGGTGCGCTCATTAGTGGCATTCGTTACATCCCGAAAACCCAGTAGCCAGCCGCGGTTCCAGCCCCCAAGGCGTGCTTCCACCTCTTCGGCGCTCACCCAGTACCAGGGCTGGACGAAGAAGGCGGGGTTGGCATGGTCGGCCTCGTCCGGGGTGGGGAGGTGGGTGTCGGAGCGGGAGGAGACGCCCTCATACGTGCCGAAGCGGTGGTCGTAGTGCCAGATCATTTTGGCTTCGTAGAGGGGCGAATAGCGAATGGCGGATGGCGAACGCGGGTCACCTTTGACGAAGACGTTGCCCACGAGCCGGAAGCCTTCCCGCTCGAGCTCGTCGCGGGTGCGGAACAGGTGGGAGTCTGTTGACATATTGAATAGACCCTGTCTGAACGAGACGCCCCAAGGGTTTTCGCCCGTCCGCTCATTCACCAGGACTGGGACCCGGCGGTAAATGGCTTTGGTGAGCTCTGCGTCCTGCCGGGTGCGGAAGACGGGGCAGGTGCGGGTGTTGGGGTTGAGGAGGGCGAAGTCCTCGGGCGCCAAGGCAAAGCGGCGCTGGGGGTCGCGCAGGTGAGCGGCTCGGGTGAGGAAAAAGGCGAACTGGGATGGCGAATAGCGAACGGCGAATGGCGAATGGTGGGCCCCTCTTTCCTCTCCATTCGCTATTCGCGATTCGCCATTCGC
>DAOTWO010000114.1:0-6353 GCA_034435855.1 Thermomicrobium sp.
GTGTTCGAACTCCACCGCCGCGTCCTCCAGGACTATCAGGACTTCATTCACGCCTTCGTCATCGCCCGCGACCCACGTATCCAGGAGGAGATCCGCCGCCTCCTGCTCGACCAGCAGCACCTCTGGCCGGAACCACTCGTCCAGCTCTCGCCGGCCTACCGGCGAGATGCCACGGTCGACGAACTGGTCCGCCAGGGGCTCTTGCACGAGACCACTGCCCAGATCTTCCGCCGTCCTGACGGTACTCCCTTACGCCTCTTCACCCACCAGGTGGAAGCGATCCGTGCGGTCCAGGACGGCCGCAGCGTCGTCGTCACCTCCGGCACCGGCTCCGGGAAAAGCTACTGCTACTTCATCCCCATCGTTGACCTCGCCGTCCGCTTCCCAGACGAGCCTGGCCCCTTTGCCCTCGTCGTCTACCCGATGAATGCTCTCGTGAACTCCCAGTTTCACGCGCTGACCGAGCTCCGTACGCGCTACGAACAGCGCACTGGCCGCCCCTTCCCTTTGCGCTTTGCCCGCTACACTGGTGAGACACCGCAGGAGGAACGGGCTGAAATCCGCCAGAACCCACCCCACCTCCTCCTCACCAACTACGTCATGGCCGAACTCTTGCTCGACCGTCCTGAAGACGCGCCACTCGTCGCGCCCCGGCCCACTGCCCGCGCGCCCTTCGTCCTCGTCTTCGATGAACTCCACACCTACCGCGGTCGGCAAGGTGCAGACGTTGCCCTCCTCGTCCGCCGCCTCCGGGCTCGGCTCGAACGCCCGCGCGTTATCCACATCGGGACGAGCGCCACACTTGTCGCCCACCGCGACGCAACCGCTACCGAGCGTCGGCAGGTCGTTGCTGACTTCGCTTCCCGCTTCTTTGGCCACCGGATTGATCCCCACGACATCATCGAGGAGACGCTCGAGCTGGTCACCACCGGAACTGTGCCGACTCCCAGCCAACTCACCGCGGCACTTGCTGCCCCACCCCCCAAGGAGCCGGACGCGCTCCGGAGCCACCCACTCGCCTGTTGGCTGGAACAAGCGCTCGGCGTGGAACGGCAGCCAGACGGGTCGCTGCGCCGCCGACCACCACGGACTCTGAGCGATGTTGCGCACGACTTAGCAACGGAGACTGGTCTCGACGCGGCAACCTGCCGCGCCCGCCTCCAGGAACTCCTGGAAACGGCTGCCCAGCTGCGGGGACCGGACGGCCAGCCACTTTTTGCCTTCAAGCTGCACCAGTTTATCTCCCAAAGCCACGCCCTCTATGCGACATTGGAGCCGTCTCCCGAGCGTCGCTTTGCCACCGAGCCGCGCGCCAGCGGCAGCCATCCACGCTACCCGCTCGCCTTCTGCCGCGTGTGCGGTCAGGAGTATTACCGCGTCCTCTTGCGTGGCGACCGGCTCGAACCCTATCCACCTGGCCTCGTGCTCGACGAGGCTGGAGCGCTCGTCGGCTACCTCGTCCTCGCCGAGGCTGTCCCCGAGTGGTCGCTTGAGCAGCTGCCAGACGACTGGCGTGACGCCCGGGGTCAGCTCCGACGCACTTGGCGCGACCGCGTCCCGCAGCGCGTCTCGGTTTTCCCGGACGGCCGGCTCACCAGCGACGGAGTTGAAGGCGCCTACCCCGCCTGGCTCCAGACCGAGCGGTTCTGGCTCTGCCTTTCCTGCGGCACCTGGTACGGACGGCGCGAAGGAGAGTACCAGCGCCTCACCTACCTCGCCAGCGAGGGACGAAGCTCAGCAACGACCATCCTCGCCGTCTCCCTCCTCCGTCACGCCCGCGCGATCGGTAGCCGCGATAAGTTGCTCACCTTCACCGATAGTCGGCAGGACGCCTCGCTCCAAGCTGGGCACTTCAACGACTTTGTCCACGTCGCAGTCCTCCGTTCGGCACTCTATTCGGCACTCCAAGAACGCTCGCCGCTCCCCTTCGAGGAGGTAGCCGAAGCGGTCGTCCGCCACATGGGGCTCACTCTCGCCGACTATGCCAAGCAGCACGACCTCGTCTCCAACAGTCCAGCGGCGCAGGATGTCCGCAAGTGCTTCTACGACCTCACGGAATATCGCCTCTACGAAGACCTCCGTCGCGGCTGGCGTGTCGCCCTGCCCAACCTCGAGGATGTCGGCCTTTTGCGCCTTGACTATCGAGGTCTTGCGGAACTTGCCGCTGACGATGCGGAGTGGGCCGCGGTACCTCCCATGGCCGCCCTCTCTGCCAGCCAGCGCGAGCGCCTGCTCCGTGCGGTGCTCGACCACCTCCGCCGCGCTTTGGCAATCGACGCGCCGATCCTCGCCGACGAGGACCAGCAGCGCCGCCTCTTCCGCCGCGCCACAGAGCTTTTGAACGAGTTCTGGGGGATTGATCCCAGCCAAGGCGGCCTACGCCGCGCCACCACCTTTGTCTGGCCTGCCCCAACCAGCGACGACGAGGACGCACGCAGCTTGGCCCGATCTACCCCGCTCGGCCGCTTCCTTACCCGCACACTCAACCTGGACGCGACCGCCTACACGGAGCTCCTCCCCGCGCTCCTGGACCGACTGGCACGCCACGGCCTGATCGAGCGACGAGAGCAGGACAACGGCACCCTTGCCATCCGCCTCCGCCATACTGCACTCCGCTGGTGCCGCGGTGACGGAACGCCTGTCATCGACCTTGTGCGGGAACGCACACAGCTCAGCGAGGAGGAGCGGCGGGCCAATGCGTTTTTCCAGCGCTTCTATCAGGAGGCAGCCGCCGAACTCGCCGCGCTCGAGGCACGCGAGCACACCGCACAAGTGGTGGCACCCGGCGAACGCCAGCGCCGCGAACGCCGCTTCCGCTGGACTGAGGAGGACAAGCGTGACCCCACGCTCGGTCGCCGCCTCCCCTATCTCGTCTGCTCACCAACCATGGAACTCGGGATCGATATTGCCGACCTCGACCTGGTGCACTTGCGCAATGTCCCGCCAACTCCCGCCAACTACGCTCAGCGCAGCGGCCGCGCTGGCCGCCAAGGACAGCCCGGCCTGATCATCACCTTCTGTGGCGCCCTCCACAGCCATGACCAGTACTTCTTCCGTCACCGGGAGGAGATGGTTGCCGGCGCCGTCCGCGCCCCACGCCTTGACCTCGCCAATGAGACGCTCTTGCGCACTCACTTCCTCGCTGAATGGCTCTCCGAGACCGGCTTGACGTTACGGGATTCGGTCAACAGCGTGATCGATATCGGTCGTCTCCCGGAGCTCCCACTCTTCGATAACGTCCGTGCCCAGCTCCAGCTCGCACCCAGCCAACGACAACGCTTACTCCAGCGGATCCAACGCGTACTCACCGCCGATGACCGCGCCGAACTGGAGCGGACGGGCTGGTTCACCGAGCGCTGGATCGAACAACTGCTCGATTCTGCTGCTGAACGGTTCGACCGTGCCTTCGACCGCTGGCGCGAACTCTACCGTGCCGCCTTTGAACAGCTTGAGAGCGCGCAGCAGGTGCTCTTGCGCTCCCATTCCCGCGATCAGCAGGAGGCGGCCCGCCGCCAGCAGGAGGAGGCACTGCGCCAGCGCAACCTCCTACTCCAAGTCGAGGTGGCACGGGAGGAAAGCGACTTCTACCCGTACCGCTACTTGGCGACTGAGGAGTTCCTCCCCGGCTACAACTTTCCGGCGCTCCCCGTCCGGGCCTGGGTCCCACGCGGAGCAGGAGAATTCATCGCCCGGCCACGCTTCCTGGCCATCACCGAGTTTGCTCCCGGCGCCACGGTCTACCACGAAGGGGCAAAGTGGCAATTCGCCCGCTTCTTCGTCCCCATCGGCGCCGGGTCGCTTGAGCAGCGCATTGTGCGCCGCAAGCTGTGTCGTCGCTGCTCCGCTTGGGCCGAGCTGCAGGACGACCGCTGCTCCTCCTGCGGCCAGGAACTTTCCGGAGCAAACGCAGAACATGTTTCGCTGCTCGAGATGCCAAATGTCCGCTTGGAACGTCGCGAGCGGATTACCTGTAACGAGGAGGAGCGGCAACTGGCCGGGTATACCCGCGAGCTCGCCTTCCGCTTCACGGCTGTCGAGTCGAGCCCACGGCTCCTGGAAGCCGACGTCTTGGCAGATGACGGCACCCCTCTCCTCACCCTCCGGTACGCCCCCGCAGCCACGCTTCTGACCCTCAACCGCGGATGGCGCGCTCAGAGCGAGCAGGACTTTCTCATCGACCTTGCGACTGGCGAGGTCATGAGTGAGGAGCGTTCCAAAGCGCGGACTTCTCGTCGTGCCTCCACACCACAACATGTCAGTCGCTTGGCACTTGCCGTCCAGGAGACCCGTAACCTGCTGCTCCTTCGCCTCCTCGATCCGACGCTCCGCGACAATCCCGTGGTGCGCACGACCCTCCGCGTCGCGCTGCACCGCGGGCTTGCCGAGGCTTTCCAACTCGAGGAGACGGAGCTCGGCACGGCTGAGGTCGGCGACGGGGATCATCTGGCGCTCCTCTTCCTTGAGGAAGCCGAAGGCGGCCTTGGTGTCCTCCGTCGACTGGTCGAAGAAAGCGACGCGCTCGCGGAGGTCGCACGCGAAGCGCTCCGGCTCTGTCACTTCACTCCTGAGACGGAGCGAGCCGACTGCGACGGAGCCTGCTCAGAATGCCTGCTCACCTACAGTTCGGCACGCGACTTGCGTTTCCTCGACCGCTTCGCCGTCCGCGATCTCTTGCAGCAGCTGGCCACTTGCCGAGTGCAACTCCGGCATGGCACCCGGTCTCGTGAGGAGCACCGTGACTGGCTCCTCACCCGATGCGAGTCCTCGCTCGAACGTGACGTCGTTACGGAACTCTACGAGCACGACCTCCGCTTGCCGGACGAGGCGCAGAAGGTCATTGAGGAGCCGCGTTGCCGGGCTGATTTCTTCTACCCCCCGAATATTCTTGTCTTTATCGACGGTCCCCACCACGACGAGCCACGGGTCCGGAAGCTGGACAAAGAAACCCGTTGCAACCTGCTCCGCCGTGGCTACCGCGTCATCGTCCTGCGCTACGACCGGCCGCTTCTCGAGCAGTTCGCCGAGCATCCGGAGGTCTTTGGACCCCTGCCGTGACTACTCGGCGCCGCGGGCAGCGCTTCCGCAGCGCGGCGTGGAACACACGGTAAGGCCTCCGCCGGAGCGCCATTCGCACGCGGTCGGAGCCCGTATCGTAGCGACCAAGGATCCTACGAGGCCTTGCTCACCGGCACGGGCAGTGGTGATGCTCGCCCGACGGAGTACGCGCGCACACGCTTGTTGGTTGCCCGCTCAGTCAAACCGCAATACCGGCTTGACCACGCGTCCGGCCTCGGAATCCTCGGCTGCCTGCTGGATCGCTTCAAAGGGGTAGAAGGTGATCAGGCGATCGAAGGGGAACTTCCCCTGCTGGTAGAGTGCGATCATCTCTGGGATGAAGAGCTCAGGGACGCTGTCCCCTTCAATGATTCCGCGCACCATGCGACCAAAGAGCATCGTCCCCATGTCCAATGCCACCTCGGTGCCTAGCGGCGCAGCGCCGATCAGCCCACAGACACCAAGTTGATCCAGACAGTCCACCGCTTGACGGAAGACTTTGGGATTTGCCGTCGTTTCGATACTGTACTGCACGCCGTAGCCGGTGATGCGGCGGATCTCTTCAACCGGATCGGTGTTGCGCGCGTCGATGACATGCGTGGCGCCGAGCTCGCGAGCCACCTCGAGTCGGCCCGGGTTGATATCGACCCCGATGATCGTGGTGCAGCCCACGGCACGCGCAGCGAGCAGTGCGCTGAGGCCCACCGAGCCGGTGCCGAAGATGGCGATGGAGCTCCCGGCCGGCGGACGCAGCGAGTTGAAGACTGCGCCAGCGCCCGTCTGCACCCCGCAGCCGAGCGGCCCCAAGAGCTCCAGTGGTACATCCTTGGGCACCTTGACCACGTTGCGCTCGTGCGCCACCGCGTAGGTGGCAAACGATGACTGGGCAAAGAACATCCCGGTAATCGGCTGGCCGCGCCAGCGAATCGGGCTGGTACCGTCCGGTCGGCGCCCACCGAAGTTGAGCGGGAAAAGCTGCACACAGTAGGCCGGCTTGCCACGGAGACAGTGGTGACATTCGCCACAGGAACGGAAGGTCAGCACCACGTGATCGCCCGGCGCCACCTTCCGCACCCGTGCACCGACACGTTCCACCACCCCCGCCCCCTCGTGTCCGAGCACCGCCGGCAGTGGGACCGGGTACCACTGGTCGCGGACAATCAGGTCGGTGTGGCAGATCCCTGCACTGAGAATCCGGACGAGCACTTCGTCTTCGCGCGGCTCCTCCAGCTCGACCTCCTCAATGACGAACGGCCCGTGCGGTCGCTCGACCACCGCTGCTCGCGCACTGACCATGG
>DAOTWO010000115.1:0-10928 GCA_034435855.1 Thermomicrobium sp.
GACGCTCGTGATCGGTCGTAGCTGCGACACTCCGGTCTCCCAGTCCACCAGCCGTTCAAGCTGTCCACTGATGTCCGGCACACTTCACCTCACCGTGCCGCTCTTGGCACCCGTTGAATTGCTCGGTTATCTCCCGATCTTCGGCCGCACGTACCTCTCACTTCTCTTCGGTTCTGGGGTATCTCCGCAGATGGCGCTGCGCTAGCTCCAGCCGGCGTTCACCGGTGAACTCGCAGCGCACCAGCAGCTTGGCGAAGATCCGACCCTCCGAGGAGACCACTCAGTGTGAGAGACCGTCCCTCAGGCCGCTTCAGACCCGAATTCCGGCTCGAGCAATCCGAGCTCGGCAAGCACAAGTGCTCGATGCTTGCAGTAGCGGTAGTACGCACTCCCCGGACATGAGCAGAGAAGGTCCCCATCGAGGAACGTCACCTCGTACGCCACGCCAGACTGGCTTGCGCTCGTCACCGCCCAGTGCCGCGGGTCACCATTCAGACGATACGCCCGAACTCCTTCGCGGCGCGCTCGCTCCGCCATCCGCTGCCAAATGGCCAGATCAATCTCCCTCCACGACGAGAGCCGCATCGTTGCCACTCAACACTCCAACATTCTGTCTAGTTCCCGTCCGCAAGTATACCAATTGTCGTCGCCGCGATGGCCGTCGCACAACGCGCTCGCAGCACGCCTGCTGCACAGTGATTCCGCAAGTTGTCCAAACAGAGACGGACACAAAAATTGGACAACACCACTCGTGGCTAGCACCATCTCTCGGCAGCATGGTCCGTGAGGCCACGACTTCTCTCTAGCCGGCCTCTCACCGTTGGTAGTCGCATCGGCAAGAACGTACCGAGCCGCGGGTGAGGTCCTCACCGTGACACAGCATCCAACACCGCAGCGTTTTCCGATTGATGACCTTGGGCGGATGCTTACCGCCGGCTTCCTGCGACCAGAAGACCACGTGGACCTTTTCGAGGGAAAAGCCCATCGATATGGTCCATTCGCTGGCCTCACCAGGCGTGTGTCGACCGCTTGGCCGAACTGTATGTTCGCCACGTCGGTGGGCTGGCGATTGTCCGTGCTGAAGGACCGATCCGCTTGAGCGAGTAGGTCCTCTCGCGCCCTTATTCCGCTTCGCTTCGAGCGCACTCAGCCTCTGATACGAATGCGGAACCGGGCCCAGCCAATGTCCTCCCAATCATCGCAGTGGGCGATACCTCTTTCGCCGATGACCGATACACCAACCTGCAGTTATGGGGTCACGCTGGTATTCCCGAGGCGTGGATCGTGGATATCACTGCTCAACGAGTTGTGCTCTTCCGAGCTCCCCATGCCGAAGAGTGTCAGGACCAAGACCAAATGGGATCGGGGGATGTGGTATCCCCAGGTGCTTTCCCTGATCGATCTCTCTCCCCTTCACCACTCTGACCCCATAACCGGTTCCCTGAATGGCGACAGCGGAGATGCGCTGGTCCACCCGTCTTTCCGCCCCATCTGATGGCTTGGCCACGTGACAGCGGGTGAGCCCCAAGCGTCAGCTGGCCTGCCAAGCGCAACCGTACAGCGCCACTCCACCTCCGCGCGAGCATCACCTACAGTACCCTCGCACCGACCTCCCGTTTCTGGCGAGGTACACCGCGGTACCCATGTCCATCGCACTCACACTGTGAAACTTCCCCCACCCGCAAGACCACTCGCTTGTGCTGTCCCCTCTGCCGACGGCCAGTCACCGAATAAGCGCCGCCGCTCGGTTCGGTATGCCCCGCCACATTCTGCAAACTTGTCCCCGAGCAGCGGATTAACCAAGTCACCCTCAGGTGAATGCCGAGTCAACCAACACCTCAGCGCCCCTCCACGGCAGGGTGGATGGAGATTGATCCCCACCCTGCTATACTGCCCAGGAGAGGGCTCCGGGCTCGCTCCGGAGCGGTAATTCGACAGCGAGGGCCAGACGAGGAGGTCACCATGGCGGTCGAGCAGCGCCAGGACTATGACGTCGTCTTCCTCGGCGGTGGCACCGGCGGCTATGTCGCGGCAATCCGCGCCGCACAGCTCGGCCTGAAGGTTGCCGTTGTCGAGAAGGACAAGGTCGGCGGTACCTGCCTCCACCGTGGCTGCATCCCGAGCAAGGCACTCCTCAAGAGCGCCGAACTCCTCGAGCAGGCACGCCGCGCCCGGGAGTTCGGGGTTCTTGTCGGCGAGGTGCAGGGGGATTACGCGACAGCGTTCCGGCGCAGTCAGCAAGTCGTCGAACAGCTCCACAAGGGGATCCACTTCCTCTTCCGAAAGCACGGAATCACCCTCATCCAGGGTGTCGGGCGGCTGACCGCCAACCGGACTGTCCTCGTCAATAGCGCCGATGGCCAGCATCAGGAGCTGCGTGGCCGCGCCATCGTCATCGACACCGGCTCTCGTCCCCGCCCCATTCCCGGTATCCCCTTTGACGGCGTTCGCGTCCTCAATAGCGACCACACGACCGCGGAGCTCGACTGGTATCCCAAGCGCGTCATCATTCGCGGTGGCGGCGCAACCGGCGTCGAGCACGCCACAATCTACCGTTCCTTCGGGGCTGAGGTGACGCTGGTGGGCCGCATCGTGCCGAACGAAGACGAAGAAGTCCAGCAACAGCTGATCCGTGCCTTCACCCGCAAGGGTATCCGTATCATCCCCGACTACCGGCCGACCGCCGAAGACTTCGACATTACCGAGGGCGGGGTGCGCATGCGGGTACGCAAGAGTGGGGCTCCCGAGGAGATCATCGAGGCCGATGCGCTCTTCGTCGCGCTGGGACGCGAGGGGAATATTGAGGACATCGGGCTCGAGGAGCTTGGCATCCGTACCAAGGACGGCTTTCTTGTGACCGACGAGTACTTCCGCACGAACGTGGAAGGCGTGTACGCCATCGGCGATGTGCTTGGTATCCAGCAGCTCGCTCACACTGCCATGCACCAGGGGATCATCGCGGTGGAGCACATCGCCGGCGAGAAGCCGTTGCCGCTTGACTATCAGCGTGTTCCGGTGGTCACATACTGCCATCCAGAAATCGCCAGCTTGGGCCTCACCGAGCGGGAAGCGAAGGAGCAGGGTCGCGCTATCAAGGTCGGCAAGTTCCCCTTCCGCGCCAACGGAAAATCACTGATCGAGGGCGAGACCGATGGTTTCGTGAAGGTCATCGCCGACGCTGAGACCAACGATATCCTCGGTGTCCATATCATCGGCAATCACGCCACTGAACTGATCGGCGAAGTTGCGCTCGCCAAACTGCTGGAGGCCACGCCGTGGGAGATCGGCTTGTCGGTCCATCCGCACCCAACAGTCTCTGAGGTGATCGGCGAGGCCGCCTTGGCGGTCGACAACCTGGCGATCCATATCTGAAACGCGAGGGCTCCCCAACGCCGCCGCCCACCGTGATAATGCGTTCATCACGAGGCGTTGCGGCGCGGCGCAGGAGGTCTCTACCGAGGGGATGAGCCAATGACGGCGATTGTCGAGGTGCTCGGTGAATTGCTCGTCATCTTTCTTGCCGCAAAAGTCGGTGGTGAACTCTTCCTGCGACTGCGTCAGCCCGCTGTCATTGGTGAAATCCTCGTTGGCATCCTCATCGGCCCCTTCGCGCTCGGTCTTATTGGTGTCCCGGGCCAAGAACTCCTCGACTTCTTCCATGACGACCAAGCCGCCGCACGCGAGGGGCTCTCACTCGTCCTCGAATCGATCGCCGAGCTCGGTGTGATCGTCCTCCTCTTCTTTGTCGGCTTGGAGACACGCCTTGCCGACCTCTTGCGCGTCGGTATTCGCTCTCTCCTTGTCGCTGTGCTCGGTGTGGTTGGTCCATTTGTCGGCGGCACCGCACTGATGCTCGCACTCGGCTACCCTTCTATGGAATCGATCTTCGTCGGCACCGTGCTCGTCGCGACGAGCGTCGGCATCACTGCACGTGTCCTCCGCGATGTCGGGGCGCTCGACTCCCGCGAGGCCCGCATCATCCTCGGTGCTGCCGTATTCGACGACATCCTTGGGCTCTTGATGCTCACAATCGTCTCTGGAATTGCGGTTGAGGGCAAGTTGCAAGTCGGACACGTACTCTGGATCACCGCGCTGGCTCTCGGTTTCACCGCCGTTGTCGGCGGCCTCGGTGCACTCGCAATACGCCGTTTCTTCCCCCTTATCGTCGATCGCCTCCAAATCGAGCACGCACCCCTGGTCGTCGCGCTCGCGCTCATGCTGACACTCGCCTCAGTCGCTTCTGCCATCGGACTGGCACCGATCGTCGGTGCGTTCCTCGCGGGAATGGCGTTAGCCGAAGTCGCCGAGCGTTACCATCTTCACGAGCAAGCGCTCCCGATTTATACCTTCCTCGTCCCCTTCTTCTTCGTCGTGACTGGCACCCGGGTTGATCCACGCCTTTTCCTCCAATCCGAGACGTTGTGGCTCGCACTCGCGGTCACGGGAGTCGCCGTCTTTACCAAGGCAGCTGGTGCCGCGCTCGGAACGATCGGCTTTGCTCCCCGCTCGATGGCTATCGTCGGCTTCGGTATGGTCCCCCGCGGCGAGGTGGGCCTCATCATCGCCTCGATCGGCCTGTCACTTGGCGTTGTTGAACGCCCCCTCTTCTCCGTCGCCGTCGTCATGTCGATGCTGACCACGCTCTTCACTCCGCCCATCCTGGTTTGGCTGCTGCGTCCGCTCATTGCCCACCGGCAGCGCGAGCTCGCCGGGCGCGTACCGGCTGGAGAATGACCATGTGGCGTGGCACAGTCCGGAACTCAGCCTCGCACACCCCCTCCGTTCTGCCCTCCCCGGTGGTTCCCGCAGGGCTCGTGGCTGGTATCTTCGGTGCACTCGCCTTTCTTGCCGCGATGGCACTGGACCTTGCGTTGACCCGCCGCAAGACAAATGACTTACGTCTACTCGCTGGACTTCTGCCAGGCGGTGCGCCTCACTGGCCCTGGCTCGGCCTACTCATGCATTGTGTGAACGGTGCCGCGCTCGGCGTGCTTTACGGCAGACTGCGTACGCGCCTCCCTCATCCCGGCTGGAAGGGAGGTCTCCTCTTTGCCGTTGCTGAAAATTTTATCCTCTGGCCGGTCTTGCTGGTCCTCGACCGGATTCACCCAGAGGTTCGGGCAGGACGCCTGGAGCCGTTCAACCGGCCGGTGCCATTCCTCCAAGAGGTCTGGCGCCACGTTGCCTACGGTGTCACGCTCGGCTGGGTATACGATCGCCTCTCACAATCGAGCTTCGCGCCGTCCCCAAGTATGGCCTCGGCTGATTCCTTCCCGGATGTAATCAATGGAGACTAAGACGCTGCCCGGAGCTCCGCTCCTGCTTCAACCACTCCTTGTCGAACGTCCCTGGGGTAATCAGCGGCTCGCGCGCCTCCTCGGGAAGCCAGCCCCGCTGGATCGCCGTATCGGTGAGTCGTGGGAGACGGCCAACGAGGCACGCATTGCTTCCGGACCACTCGCCGGTCGCACACTCCGCGAACTTGTCGAGATCTTCGGCGAGACGATTCTCGGTCGTCGCGGCCTCGCCGCCAGCGCACCCTTCGGCGATTTCCCGCTCCTCATCAAGTTCATCGACGCGAACGACGTCCTCTCAGTCCAAGTCCATCCTGACGACGATCAGGCACGGCCACTCGGCCAACGGGGAAAGACCGAAGCTTGGCATATCCTCGCCGCCGAGCCGAACGCCGAACTCATCGTCGGACTGCGCGAACCACTCACGTCAGCCACGCTGCGCGACCTCTTAGCCCAACGCAAACTGGCCAACCACCTGCAACGCCTTCCCGTCCGAGCCGGTGACACCGTTTTCGTACCGGCCGGTACCCTGCACGCCATTGGAGCCGGAGTCCTGTTGTACGAGATCCAGGAACAATCAGATATCACCTATCGCCTCTACGACTGGGATCGTGTCGACGCTGCGGGACACCCCCGCCCGCTGCATATCGAGGAGGGACTCGCCGTGCTACGGCCGGAGCGCCGCGCGCAGCGCATCCAGCCGCTCGCACTCGAGCCCTGGCGGACGATCCTCGCTGCTTGCCGTTACTTTCTCCTCGAGCGTTGGGACGTTCGCACTCGCCACCGTCTCTCCTTTGTCCCCGACGAAACCTTTCGGTTGGCAAGCTGTATACGCGGTGCACTAACCATCGCGGCTGACGAGAGGCCGCCCCTTCCACTTTCTCTCGGCCAAACCGCGCTCATCCCCGCGAGCTCGCATCAGATTACCGTGGAAGGATCTGGAACGCTTCTCGTCGCCAGCATCCCCGACCTCCAGCATGACGTGATCGCTCCGTTGCGCGCCGCCGGGTACGCCGATCCCAGCATCCTCCAACTCGGAGGGGAGACTGAAGATCTTGCTACCGCACGTTCGGTGGCCCACCCTTGAAGGATCCGGGAAACAACGCCAACGGCGCGCGGATGTCCCTGGCCAACTCGAAGGACATCTCGGCGGAAGACCGTGTCGCCGAAGATGCAAAAACGCTATTCGACATGAATAGCCACACTGGCCCCGGCCGAAGCGACCGAGACCAGTGCAGGCCCTGAACCTTCACACTGCGCGTCTTTACTCCTCCGCCACCACCGGATTCTCCAGCGTCCCGATCTTCTCCACGGTCACCCGCACCACGTCGCCCGGCCGAAGGAGTCGCTTGGGCTCACGAGCAAAGCCCACACCGGCCGGTGTCCCAGTTGCAATCACGTCTCCCGGCTCGAGCGTCATGATCTGCGAGATGTAGGCAACGACGTGCGCCACGTCAAAGATCATCTCCCGTGTGTTCGAGCGCTGCAGCACCTCACCACTGACCTCGCAAGAGATCTCCAGCCCCTGCGGATCTGGAATCTCATCGGCCGTCACCACCCACGGACCAAGCGGCGTCGAACGGTCGAACGTTTTCCCTTGCATCCACTGCCGACCGCGAAACTGAAAGTCGCGCATGGAGACGTCGTTGAGGATCGTGTAGCCTGCAACGTGCTCGAGAGCCCGCGACTTGTCAATATAACGCCCAGCCCGACCGATCACCACTGCGAGCTCCGCCTCGTAGTCCACCTGCTGGCTCACCCGCGGCAAGACGATCGGCTCCCCCGGACCGATCAGGGCGTTGGCGAACTTATTGAACAGCTCCGGATACTGTGGAATCGGCGAGTTGGTCTCCCGCGCGTGGTCGGCATAGTTGAGGCCCAGGCAGATAATCTTCCCCGGTCGCAGCAGCGGGGCACGCAGCCGCACAGCGGGGTCGCTCATTCGCACCGCCAACCCGCGTGCTACCGCCCCCTCTCCATCCCGCGCGAACTGCTCGCGCACCCAGGCGGCAACCTCCGCGGCTCGTCCCAGCCCATCACGCGCCAGCAAGAGCACGAGATCTGGCGGACACTCTGCCTGCGCTCGACCCTCCGCATCAACAACGCCACGCTGCCGCAGAAGCTCCACCCATCCACGGGAGATATCGAAGATCCATTCCCCCTCAACCACCCCAACACTTGTCCGACCACGCGCAGTGTAGGTGACCAGTCGCATGGCCCTCCCCTTCCGCAAACTCACGTCCCGTCGCCGAAGCTCGCCGGTGGCGGCGCTTCCGTCCACACATTAAAAACCGCGGAGAGTTCCCCGCGCCAGATGCGTGGCGGCTCAAACCGATTCGGCAGCCCTGCGACGTCCGCTGTGATCTCGATCCGGTTCCCGGAAGGATCGCGCACATACAGGAACGAGTTCCCCCCAGGGCCATGCCGGCCGACTCCCGCCTCAATACGCCAGCCAAAGCGCCCAAGTCGGTCGGCAAAGCGAACAACCTCGCTCACTCCGTTGACCAGAAACGCCACGTGATGCAGCTTGTTCCCCACTGAACCCTTCACGATCGCAATATCATGGTGATTCTCCCCAACTCGCATGAAAGAGAAAAGCCAGGGATTGTCAGCATCTGGTGGGAGGAGCAGGTCAGAGAAGGCAAAACCAAGCTGCTCGCAGTAGAAGCGCGTCGGCGTCTCCACGTTGTCCGCCAAAAAGGTGATATGGTTGATATCCAGTGGGGCGTGCGCTGCCGCAGGGTTCCACTTTGTCGTGTGGGGGTAGCTTGTTCGCCCATCACGCACCATCACCTCGAACACCTGCCCAGTGGGAACCGTGAGCCGAAACGCAGCCGCAACTCCCGGTTCAGGATTGCGCTCAATCGCACTGCACGCGATACCACGCGCCAAATACCGCTCCCGCGTCTCCTCGAACTCGGACACACTCGCGACAGAAAACGCCATATGATCGAGTCCGACTCCACCTGGTCGCAAGCCCAAATCGAAATGCTCATCGCCACCGCAGCCCAGGTAGATGAACTCCCCGTCACGCGCCAGCTCGATCAGCCCAAGAAGATCGCAATACCATCGTCGCGCCGCCTCAAGATCCTGTACTCGGATCACCGCGTGATCAAACGCCAGGAGACTCATCGAGCACCTCCACGGTCAAATCCGTACGACAACCTTTCCAAACGTTTCCCCCGAATCGACCGCTCGCTGCGCCGTGCTGAGGTCCTCCAGCCCATACACCTGATGGATGACCGGTCGCAAGAGTCCTCGGGCAACAGCAGCTACCACTACTTCGAGATCGCGACGCTGCCCCGAAAGGTAAAAGTGCACGGTCGTCACGTTCCGATACAGCCACAGCAGATTTGTCGACAGCTCGACTCCACTGGTGCGCCCGCACACTGCCACCCGTGCGCCACGCTCCAGGAGCTCGTGAATGTGCGCCCACGTCGTCCTTCCCAACGTGTCGAAAAGTACCGTTGCACGGCCACCGAACGCGGCGCACACCTGCTGCGGCCAGGTCTCCTCCAGCAACGAAACCGCACCCTCCGCTCCGACCTCGCGCAGCCGGGCGAGCTTCCAGGCGCTCCGCCCCACCCCGACCACGCGAGCTCCCCGGAGCGCCGCGATCTGCACCGCCGCAATTCCGGTGGCGCTCGTCGCTCCCATGACAACCACACGATCTCCCGGCCCGACGTCAGCACGGTTCACCAGTCCATGCCATGCGGTGACGTAGGACACAGGCAAACAGCTTGCCGCCTCGAATCCCACCTCGTCCGGGAGCGGAACAACGTTCCGTTCCGGGACGCACACATACTCCGCGTAACCACCCCAGCGATGGATACCGATCAGTTGGTAGTTTTGGCACGTGTTCTCCGGTCGACGCGCCAAGCACGCGGGGCACTGTCCACACGTCACAAACGTGAAGACAACGACGCGATCTCCAGGGCGAACACTCGTCACTCCCTCGCCAACCTCTTCCACCACCCCAGCCGCATCCGCCCCGCCGACGTGAGGGAACGGGAAGTCCGGGCCAGCGAACCCGAACCCCGTCTGACGGAACTCGATATCCAAGCGGTTCACCGAGGCCGCATGGACACGAACCAGCACTTCACCTGGACGAGGCTGTGGCCGCGGAACCTCAGCGAGCTCCAGCACTTCCGGCCCGCCGAAGGAGCGGAACACCATCGCGCGCATCGTCACTTCCTCTCACGCCTGCGCCTGCTCCGCCCGCTTCCGCTCGCGTGCCTCCAGCAGAGAGTCGCGAGACGCCTCCACGAGCCTCCGCGCTCGCTCCCAATCAGCCAAAAGCTTCCCGTCCCGCTTCACAAACCGACCGTTCACAAGGACTGTTTCCACGTTCGAGACATCCGCACCCAGCACGACCGCTGCGACGGCATCGATCAGCGGAGCGAGGTTGACGGACCCCGCATTGATGACGATGACATCTGCCTTCTTGCCAGGGGTGAGCGAGCCAATCCGGTCCTCTTGCAGCACCACATGCGCGCCGTTGATCGTCGCCATCTTGAGGATGTCGCGGGCCGTCAGCACATCCTTCTTCACCGGCTCTGGCTGTTCCCAGGCCGCTTCATGCAGGCGCGCCCGCTCACAGGCGAAGGCGCAGCGCATCTCGGTGAACATGTCCCCTGGTACCGTCGTCACCACGTCAATGCTCAGACTCGGCCGCAAACCGTACTGCATCGCCTTCAGGAACGGGGGCCAGCCGTGTCCCATTTGCATCTCCACCTGCGGCGCAATCGAAATCTTGCCGTCACTCTGGGCAACGAGCTGCCATTCCTCATCGGTGAAGTGACAGCAGTGAATGTAGGTCGTGTTGGGATAAAGCAAGCCGAGCCGATGCAACCAGGAGACCATCTGCCACCGACCGGCCAGCCGCCCCATAGCGACGTGGATCGTGATCGGGAGGGCCAAGTCTCGCGCCATCTCCCACTCGGCCCGCACCACCTCATCGGTGCAGAAGCCCGGGCCGCGCGTCGCAAGCGCCATGGTGAGGAGTCCCTTGTCACTGTTGAAGTACGTCTTGCGCACCCGCTCCACGTCCTCGCGGGGCGTGACAAGCGTGCTGTTGAACCAACAGGCCTGCAGCGACGTGTTCGGCGGACCGTATGCGTAGACCGCCCGAATGCCTGCGTCCTGTAACCCTTGGATCGCGGCGTCCGGATGCTCCGGCGTGTTATTGATATGTGACCAGTCCACAAGTGTCGTGATACCGGCGTTGAGACACTCCAACGCCCCAGCCAAGTTGCTCGCGTAGACATCCCCCGGCCGGTAGAGCGGGGCGAACGTATCCAGAACCTCGATGAAGTAATCCCCCAGCGTCGCGTCCGGCGCACACCCGCGGATCGCCGTCTCCCACGTGTGGCGGTGCGTATCGATGAAGCCAGGAAGCACGATCTTCCCGGTTGCATCGATCACCTCGGCATCCGCGGCAGCAAGTTCCCGACCAACCTGGACGATTGTGTCCCCTTCAATGAGCACATCACCGTTGGGGATATCACCAAGCCGGTCGTCCATCGTGAGTACGTACCCGTTGCGGATCAGCACGCGGTCTGCCATCGCAGCACCTCCTCGTCCCTGGCAGCCTCGAGCAATGCAGCCCAAAAGAACCCGCCGACCGGGGATCGG
>DAOTWO010000116.1:0-2308 GCA_034435855.1 Thermomicrobium sp.
GTGGGAACGGTGTTCGGGACAGTCACGCTGGTCCCTCCGACGCTAGACCGAGAAGACGTGGAACGTCGATATTCCAAGAAGCAGTCGACACGTCGGTCCCAAGGCCCCAAAGTGGAACAATGGCTTCGTGCCGGCTGCCATGGCTCCGGAGGTCGATTTCCGTCGCGATGGTCGGTAATGTTCCCGAGGGAGCAAAGACAGTGTGCTCGTCAACGAGCACAAAGAGGTCACCAATATCGCTGATCGGCAGGTGGAACAAGTCAGCAGCCTGTCCGGAGGCGTACATAAGCTCAATGCCGGGCAGTCCGGCAAGAATGTCGCGTGCTTGTTCAACGGAGCCGCCATGGACGATCACGTACCCCGCACCGCCCATGTTCTGATGGTGGACGACATAGCAGTCGCGGATCGGGGGTACAAATGTCGCCTCGATTCCATAGTGCGCCAACGCTGCTGCGAGGTCGATTGCTCGCCGTTTGGCTCGCATGCCATGATCCGCAGTCACAACAATACGGTGGTCGGGAACATGCTGGAGGAGTTCGCCGATCCTTCGGTCGATCTGGTTCAGGTAATGCCGGGCTTCTGGAGTTCCGGGTGGCCAGCGGTGGAGGGCGTAATCGGTTGTGGTGCAGTAAACCAGGTCCGGATGGAAGTGCTCCACGATGTAGAGCAGTGCCTGGAATGTCCAATCGTCAACGGTCTCTGAGTACAGCTGTGGTGGTCTTCCAGGTGCCGTTACGAGGTCATCCGGCGGTTGCTCGGCGGTGACTGCCGTGTGCACGCCGCGTCCCAAGAAGTGGAGCAGTTTTCGTTTCGAGGTGATGAGTACAGTCCTTCCGCCAGCCTGGGCTACGCGTTCCAGGATTGTCGGCGCAGCGGGGAAGTCCGCTGTCTCGAAGAAGGTGCCCTGACGGGTTTTGGGATCGAAACGACCATTGCTGCCAAACCTGATTCGTTCCGGGAAAGAGCCGGTGATGATCGCGGCGTGGTTCACGGTGGTGCCAGAGGCGGCAACTGCCGGAACCAATTGAAAGAAGCCCGAAAAAGCGGACTTCTGCAAGTACGGTGGCTCTCGGCTCTGCAGATACAGCGGGGCAAGGTCGCTCAAGACGAGGATCATGGTGGGGGAAAAGGTGATATTCATAGTTGATATAACATGAAGTAGATAATCCAGCCAGTTACCGCCACGTAGAGCCAGACGGGGAGTGTAATCCGCGCAATGGCACGGTGACGACGAAATTGCCGACGAAGTGCCCGCGCAAGCGTGAAGAGAACGAGTGGACCAAGCGCAATGGCCAGGATCGTGTGAGAGATGAGCACCGTGAAGTACACGATCCGAACCCAGCCTACACCTGCATAAAGTTTCGTTCCGAGCAGGAAAAACCGTAGAACGTACACAATGAGAAAAAGCGCGGCGAAGACTGTTGCGGTCACCATCGCGTTCCGGTGAAGCGACACGCGATGTGCACGAATGGCAATGAAGCCAATCACGGCAGCGAGACCACTAATGGCAATCAACGTCGTGTTGACTACTGGAAGCCATGTCTCCATAGAACGCGTTCCCTTCAGCCGAACATACCTCGCTCTTATTACACTTGGAATGATACCGGCCTGACGACTGCTGGCGGGTCGGGAAATCTCTGTTTGCGGACGACCAGAGGGAGAGTTGTGGTGAACGTTCGATATACCCGGCGAAGGTGGTTGCGGACGATTCTGGGAGCGCCCCTGGTAAGCTTCCTTCTATCGTGTTCGCGGGCAGGGCAGGAGACAACACCAGGAACGACGGCGACGATGACGTTAGCGAAGCCGGTTGAGACACCAACCGTTGTTTCCAGTGCGCGTCTTCAGTTGCCAGACTATGTCGATCGTTCCGCACTAGGGAAAGAACTCTTCGTCTTCAACTGGGGTGACTATATCGACCCCGAAGTGGTTGCAGACTTCGAACGGTTAACTGGTGTACAGGTCACGATTGACACCTATGAGACAAACGAGCAGGCCATTGCGAAGCTCCAGCAGGGCGGTATTTCCTACGATGTGGTGGTTCCAACCGACTACGCAGTCCAAATCCTGATTGGTCTTGGCCTCCTCGAGCCCCTTGACCGATCAGTTGTTCATGCTCTCGAGCACCTTGATCCGAATAACCTGAATGGGCCATATGATCCTGGTAACCAGTACAGTGTTCCCTATTTTTGGGGTACTTCTGGATACGCATATGACACTGCGGTTCT
Organism: Thermomicrobium sp.; assembly: GCA_034435855.1. GTDB lineage: Bacteria > Chloroflexota > Chloroflexia > Thermomicrobiales > Thermomicrobiaceae > Thermomicrobium. Next base: position 2,226 of record DAOTWO010000116.1, read on the forward strand.
TGGTGAAGGGCTTGAGAGCTGGGGATCGCTCTTCAATCCACCAGAGGCTGCACGGGGGAAAGTTGTTATGCACGGGTACTATC
>DAOTWO010000117.1:0-5533 GCA_034435855.1 Thermomicrobium sp.
CTCCCGTTGTCACCTCCCGTTGGTCCGTTTCTCCAGAGCCCATCTTCAGCTTGCCCGTCAGGCGTGCTCCTTCGTGCACAATAAGGGATGGAGCGATAACTTCACCAACAACTTCACTGCTGGGGTGAATCTCCAGCCGTGCGCGTGCTTCTATCCGTCCTCTGACAGAGCCGTGGACAATCACGTTCTGTGCAGCGATCTCGGCATCGACAGTTGCCCCTTCGGCAATGGTGACATCATGAGCGGCTCGTACTGTTCCCTGTAGGTGACCATGAATCACCAGCGATCCTTCGGTCTGGATGGTTCCTTCCCAGCGCGCATTTGCAGCAAGCACGCTCATGCTCCGATCCACAGGACCAGGAACAGTTGGACGAGTGATGGATTCCGGCGCTGGCCGAATTGAGGTGCGTGGCGCGGCCACCGCAGGCTCACTCATCGGTGCCGACGGAAGCTCTTCCTCGGGCGCAAGTTCTTCCAACGCCGACTGCTCGAGTTGCTGGCGCAACTGCGAAAGTTGCCGCTCCAGCGGGTCTCGCGAGTCTCGACGGAACACGGCAAGACTCCTTCCGATGATCCGAGCCGAACTCTGAGGAAAGCCGAGTCAAGGTCGTGTAAACTGGCGGCGTGCCGGCACGGGACTTCTGCGACTCGACTTCCCCGGCGACGCTCGCAGTATAGCAGGGATGTACGAACAGGATCAGGTGAGCGAAAGGCAATGGTCGCAGGTTCTTCAACGGAGTACACTCAAAACATGGAGGACAGGGCGGTTTGGCGTCAGCTCGCATGGTGGTTCGGTGGGATCGTCGTGGGATTCAAAACCTGGACGGTCCTCCTTATCTTCGTGTTTTCCGTTGACTGGTCGACTGCCTGGTACCTAATCCTCAATCATGTCGCATGGCTGATCGGAATCATACTTGTGGTATGGGGACCGCTCTTCTTCTGGTACCGGTTGGTGCGCGTACGCTTACGCCGTGAGCGCCTCGTTCGGTCCGAGTGGGAGATTTCAGAGACGATCCGACGTCGACGCTGAAGAACCGTTGTGCACTCGGCATTGGAGGGGTGCGCCCGGCAGGACTCGAACCTGCAACCTTTTGCTCCGGAGGCAAACGCTCTATCCATTGAGCTACGGGCGCACGTTCCAGTGGACAACTCTACCATAGCCGGTCCCTTTGGTGCAAGGCACTGCGCTTTCATCGGCTCCGTCCCTACCCGTCTTCGTTGCCGAGGGATCCAGCGTATCCGTGAATCAATGCTGGTGCTTCGCCGAGCAGCGATTTGCTCTTCCGTCTCTGAATCGCGTTTGGTAAACCCGTTTCACTAGTGCGAGCACATGTGGGCGGGTTCTCCAAGGGAAGCCGCAGTGACTGGTGCTCGAGGCGCGGGTCCAAGAGACTCGGCCTCCCAGAAGGGGGCCAGGGGTAATGTGCTCCCGGGCTAGTCATCTTTTGCGCAACGAGCCAAGAACTGGAATCGGTTCAGTCAACCCGTGGTTGGGATCTTGTGTTCTCTCTCACAGTGGCGTGTAGCCACTCCTGGCGGCAGCTACGCCGGACGAGAAGCATGCGTTGTGTCACTCTTCTCCGGTAGCATGGTCGTTTGTTCCGTCGGAGATCATGCGAGAGACGGAGTCAGTCATCGGCTGTGCGAGAGCGAATCGTCGAACGTGGAGTTCGTGCGATGTGGTACCCCACATTTGAGGGGAACCCCGCCACGGTGGCTTGCTGTATCTCGCTCGATAAAGAAAAGGTTCCGCCTAACAGTGACCTTGACGGGTAGAGGGAGTCGTGGTATGCTGGCTATTTGCGAAGAGGTGACGCGCGCGCATGCTGCGGCGTGACACACAGGAGAATCATACAAGGTGTGGGCCGAGCAGCTTGTAGCCGCTCGGGTTCTGGCTTTTCCCTGCGCAGCAGCGTTGGTTGCAGCGCTGGTGGTACGACCCCATTCCAGAGCGTCGCCAGTGTTCACCCCGCATCGAATGGATCGTGACAATCCGAGACAGTGAAGGAGAGCGAAATGGCCGTGACGACAGGGGCGATCGTGACAGCATCGTCCGGAATTCCGCAAGTGCGGTCGAATCTGGGCGTTGGGCGAGTTTCCTTCTCGCGGATTCCGACCGTTCTGGAGATGCCGAATCTTATCGAACTTCAGCTCAAGTCTTTTGAATGGTTCAAGACGGAGGGATTGCGGGAGCTCCTTGAGGAGATCTCACCGATCATCGACTACAACCAGAAGCTCGAGCTCCACTTTTTGCGTCACTGGTTTGAGAAGCCGCGGTACGGCCCGGACATTTGCCGCGAGCGCGACATGACCTATGCAGCCCCCCTGTATTTTCGGGTACGGCTGGTGATCCGGGATACAGGGGAAGTCAAGGAGAGTGACATTTATATCGACGACTTCCCGATGATGACGGAGACGGGCACCTTCGTCATCAACGGAGCTGAGCGAGTCGTCGTCTCCCAGCTTGTGCGCTCTCCTGGTGCGTACTTTGAGCTGGAGACCGATCCAACGACTGGTCGCCAACTGTGCATGGCGAAACTCATTCCGACCCGAGGCGCGTGGCTTGAATTCGAGACCTCCAACCGCGACGTGCTCTCAGTGAAGATCGATCGGAAGCGCAAGATTCCGGTCACGGTGCTCCTGCGGGCAGTCGGCTACGGTCGGGACGAGCAGCTGTACGAGCTCTTCGCCGATGTCGACACGGATCCCGATCACCGATACATTGCGGCGACGATCGAGCGTGATCGGGCGAAGAGCCGTGAAGAGGCCCAGATGGAGGTTTACAAGACACTCCGCCCCGGGGACCCGCCGACGCGGGAGAACGCTGCGGCGCTGATCGAGCGGCTGTTCTTCAACCCACGGACCTACGATCTTGGGAAGGTCGGACGGTACAAGTTGAACAAGCGGCTCGGGCTGTCAACGGCAGCCGATGTCCGCGTGCTCACCGCGGATGATCTTGCGGCGGTCGTGCGCACCATGATCCTCGTCAACCGGGGTTTGGATCGTCCTGACGATATTGACCACCTTGGTAACCGGCGCGTGCGCACGGTGGGAGAGCTCATCCAGATCCATCTCCGCACTGGCTTGCAACGGCTGGAACGGGCGATCCGGGAGCGGATGACGATTGTCGATGTGGAAACAGTCACGCCGGCCAGCCTCATCAGTAGCACTCGGCCGTTGCGAGCAGCGATTCGGGAGTTCTTTGGGGGAAGCCAGCTCTCCCAGTTCATGGATCAGACGAATCCGCTCGCTGAGCTGACGCACAAGCGGCGTGTGTCGGCCCTTGGACCTGGCGGGCTCAACCGTGAACGTGCGGGCTTCGAGGTCCGTGACGTGCACGACTCACACTATGGGCGCATCTGCCCGATCGAGACACCAGAAGGTCCGAACATCGGGCTGATCACCTCGTTGGCGACGTATGCCAAGGTGAACGAGTACGGCTTCATCACGACGCCGTACCGGCGGGTGTATCGCTCGCTGGAGTTGCCGGCCCAGGCGGACCTTTTGCTCGGCCAAATCATCCGGACCGATGTGGTCGATCCGGCTACTGGCGAGGTGTTGGCGGTGCGCGGGACGATGGTTGATGCCGAGCTGCGGAATCGTCTGGTTGCGGCGGGTGTCACACGCGTGGACGTCGTCCCCTTCGTGAGTGACGAAGTGGATTACTTGACGGCCGATCAGGAAGAGCACTACACGATTGCGCAAGCGAACACTCCGCTCGACGAAGGGATGCGGTTCGTCGCGGGCCGGGTCGAGGCTCGGCGCGCTGGCAAGTTTGTTCTTGAGGTACCGGAGAAGATCGACTATATGGACGTGTCGCCCAAGCAGGTTGTTTCTGTCTCGGCGGCACTAATTCCGTTCCTGGAGCATGACGATGCGAACCGTGCGCTGATGGGTGCGAACATGCAGCGGCAAGCGGTGCCGCTGCTCCGCCCGCGCGCTCCGATCGTTGGCACGGGTGTTGAGTACCAGGCGGCACGTGATTCGGGCCAAGTGGTCGTTGCCCAGAAGGGTGGCATCGTCAAGTCGGTGACTGCTCGGCGTATTGTGGTGCTCGAGGACGACGGGAATGAGCGGGTGTACGAGCTCCGCAAGTTCGTCCGCTCGAATCAGGACACGTGCATCAACCAGCGCCCGATCGTGCAAAGGGGCCAGCGTGTCGAGGCGGGCGATGTGATTGCCGATAGCTCGAGCACTGAGAACGGTGAGTTGGCACTTGGGCAAAACGTCCTTGTGGCCTTCATGTCCTGGGAGGGTGGAAACTTCGAGGACGCGGTGCTCATCAGCGAGCGCCTCGTTCGCGATGACGTGTACACCTCGATTCACATTGAAAAGTACGAATGCGAAGCCCGCGACACGAAGCTCGGACCTGAGGAGATTACGCGAGACATTCCGAATGTGGGTGAAGACAGTTTGCGCAATCTGGATGCCGACGGAATCATCCGGATCGGAGCGGAGGTGCGACCGAATGATATTCTGGTCGGCAAGGTTACCCCGCGGGGTGAGACGGAACTCTCGGCTGAGGAGCGCCTCCTGCGGGCGATCTTTGGTGAGCGGGCGCGCGATGTCAAAGACACGAGTCTTCGGGTGCCGCACGGTGTGCATGGCATCGTCATCGATGTGAAGCGGTTCTGGCGTGATGACGAGAATGGAGTGGAGCTCCCAGCCGGTGTCAACGAGATGGTGCGGGTCTTGATCGCCCAGAAGCGCAAAATTTCCGAGGGCGACAAGATGGCGGGGCGGCACGGGAACAAGGGAGTTGTCTCGCGCATCGTGCCGATCGAAGACATGCCCTACCTCCCGGATGGAACACCGGTCGACATCATCCTGAATCCGATCGGTGTGCCATCGCGAATGAATCTCGGACAGATTCTCGAGACCCATCTCGGTTGGGCGGCGCAAACTCTTGGTCTAAAAGTGGCGAGTCCGGTTTTCGACGGTGCGAAAGAGGAGGAAATCCGCGAACTCTTGCGCAAAGCGGGTTTGCCGGAGGACGGGAAGGTCGAACTGTACGATGGTCGAACTGGCGAGAAATTCGATCGACCTGTGACTGTCGGCATCATCTATATGATGAAGCTTGTGCACCTTGTGGAAGACAAGATCCATGCGCGATCGACAGGTCCGTACTCGTTGGTCACCCAGCAGCCGCTGGGTGGGAAGGCCCAGTTTGGTGGTCAACGCTTCGGCGAGATGGAGGTGTGGGCGCTTGAGGCGTATGGAGCAGCCCACACGCTCCAAGAGATGTTGACCGTGAAGTCTGACGATGTCGTCGGACGGGTGAAGACGTACGAAGCAATTGTCAAAGGTGAGCCGATCGTGGAAGCCGGGGTACCGGAGTCCTTCAAAGTGCTGGTGAAGGAACTCCGGAGCCTTGGTCTCTCGGTCGAGGTGCTCAATGAGGACGAGGAGCCGATCGAGTTCGGTGAGGATCATGGTCGCGAGCGAGAGATTCTCTCGCATCTCGACCGTATCAACCTCAGCGGTTTCGAACGCACGGAAGAGTGACAAGTAGAGGTGAGGACGTATGAGCACT
>DAOTWO010000118.1:0-1892 GCA_034435855.1 Thermomicrobium sp.
CCGATCCCAAGTGCACGGGCGCAAAGGGGCCGTCATGATGGCGATCTCGGCCATCGACTGCGCTCTTTGGGATCTGCTTCGGTGCTGGGAAGACGCTTCAGTTCACCGACTTGTTCGGGGCACCAGTCCACACCAAGCGACCTGTCTGCGCCAGCCGCTCGGTTTTTCGCGTGAACTGGAGCGGGCAACAGCACGTGCCCGTCAGCGCAACGCCGAAAGTTTTCGAGCGCAGAAGTAGTTCCCGCTCTGGGAACCAGCCAACGGCAGCGAGGGGCTGCGCCACACTGTGCCACGCTTCCGCGTTTCTGGGCGCAGACGGAGGCGAAGCGACGCCAGGATAAGCTGAAACTCAGTGGAGAAACGCGCCACAGTCGGCCGTGCATCCCCTACGCTTCAGTTGGATCGGGGCGCCGTTCTTGCCTAATTGGCCGGACGCGGCGCTCGGCCTTCGCGCAGCAACTCCAATTGCTGATAATGAACACAAGAGAGACGCGAGGGATTATAGCCGTGGTTCCTCCGACGCGCTGTCGATGTCTTTCGACCGGGCCTGGGATTTTCACGGTCCTCAAGATAACTGCGCTGGGCTTAGGAAAAGACAACAGAGTAGCTGGACAGCACGATTACTCCCCATTCTCGATGCGCTTCTGATCGCCCCTGGTTTTCCTGTTCTTCAACGTCCCCGATCAGGGACTGTATGCTTCGCGAGACACAGGCGGCGTATCGGTCGATGCCGTTTCTTCGACTGTCCGCTAAGCGGAGCATGTGACAGCTCGAGGAAACTGGGGCAGGGAGAGAGGATGGAAGAGACGTGGAGAACTGGGTCAGCGAGATCCTTACCACACTTGGCTATCTCGGGTTGTTCCTCTTACTCGTCTTGGAGACAGTCTTCCCACCAATTCCCTCCGAGGTGATCCTTCCTTTGGCCGGCTTTCTTGCTGGTCGGAATTACCTCGACATCCGCTTTGCCATCGGGATCGCAACGCTCGGATCGTACACTGGAGCCGTCATTCTGTATGCAGCTGGACGTTATGGTGGGCGCTCGCTCCTTCTCCGCTACGGGCGTTGGCTCCAACTGGACGCACATAAGCTAGGTACTGCCGATCGTTGGTTTCTCCGCTGGGGACCGCTGCTCGTCCTCTGGGGACGGTTAGTTCCTGTCGCCAGAAGCGTGGTGTCCGTTCCCGCTGGTACATTTCGGTTACCGTTTGCGCGATTTAGTCTTCTGACGATTGTCGGAAGCACAGCGTGGAACACGCTTCTGATCGGGAGTGGCTGGCTCCTCGGAGAAAATTGGGAAGTTGTTGTTGTTTGGATAGATCGGTATACAGCGGTCGTTGCGGGAGTTGCTGCTGCCGGCATCATCTTTGCGATCCTCATCTACCGGCACCGACGGACGCGCCGACAGCGGTCGCACTCGCTCGATCGCCACCCGTGGGAGGCACGCCACACGGAACGACCGTGAGACAACACTCCGTGTGAAACTGCGGACGTGTCGCAGCAGCGGCGACTTCATGCTTTGCGGATTTTGGTTGCACAGATGTAAACACGGGATACTCGATAAGCCATCATGCACACTCACGACCACAAAACATGCTCGCGACTCAGTGAGAGCTATACCCTAGCTACTGCATTATTCATTACTAAGAAACAACCCAATTGTGTCTATACCTTGACGATCGACCGTACACAATCGCGAAAACAAGTACAGCATGTTCAGAGAAGGCGGCGAGGCGCGCGCCAGTCCAGCCACACCTCACCCGCGGTCGAGGACCTCCAGTACCCAACCGAGCTGCTCAAGTCCCTGGAGCGTATTAGGCTCGATGCGCAGCTGCAAGTGACGGATGCCAGCACGTGCGTAGGCCCGAAATTCTTCCGCGATCTCCTCCGGCGTC
>DAOTWO010000119.1:0-4277 GCA_034435855.1 Thermomicrobium sp.
GGCGAGGCAATCCGCCGCTTGAGCCATTCTGGATACGGTCCTTTTTCGAGCAGAGTTCGATCATGGTTGGCCTCGATAACAGCCAAGGTAGCCTTTCGAACACTCTCGATGACTTCGTGTGTGGGCGATCCGAGATCGGTAAAAAGCGCAATTTGTGCTTCTCGCGAGGCGATGCGGAGACCGATAGGCTCATTAGCATCGTGCCAAACAGCGATGGGGCAAAGCGCAAGATCGCCAACCTCGACCCACCGATGCGCTGTGATCTGTACGCGGCGGGCTCCGTCTAGTTCGAGTGCAGCAAACGTCCCCCGTGTTGCGAAGACCGGGCAGGAGTGCCAGCGGAGGAGTCCGGAGAGTCCTCGCACGTGATCATGGTGTTCGTGAGTGATCACAATAGCTGAGAGCTCCTGATCACGAATACCACACCTGGCCAGCTGGGTACGGAGTACACTCGGGGGAAAACCTGCATCGATCAACAGCACTGTCCGGCGCGTCCGGACGACAAATGCGTTCCCTCGGCTCCCACTCCCGAAACAGAACACTTCCATAGCCCTATGCTCCGAACAACGCTCGTCCGATACGAACCATCGTTGCCCCTTCCTCGACGGCGATCTCGAAGTCGTTGGTCATGCCCATCGAGAGCTCCGGAAGCGGGTAAGAGAAGTGATCTTCGAGTTGGTCGCGTAGGGTGCGCAAAGCTGCAAAGACTCGCCGGATTTCGGACTCGCATGATGTCTGCGGAGCTATTGTCATAAGGCCACAGAGTTCCATGTGAGGAGCCTCGAGGAGGGTGCGAACGACCTCGGGTGCTTCAAGAGGATCGCAACCATGTTTCTGCGGCTCACGCGCCACGTTGACTTGAACGAGTACCGGGATTCGCCGTCCTTGGCTTTCCGCCCGTCGCTCGAGTTCCTCAACCAGTGGGAGGCGATCGACAGACTGAATCATGGAGAAGAGCTTCACCACGTGGCGAACTTTGTTCGTCTGCAGATAGCCGATGAGGTGGAGTTCGGCTTCAGGGGGAAGCGGATCTGTCCCGAACTTCTGCAGTGCCTCTTGCACACGGTTCTCACCAAAGGCACGCAGACCGAGATCGTACGCAAGTTGTACTGTCGCTCGAGGCACACCTTTCGTCACCGCCACAATTTTCACGGTGGCCGGATCACGGCCAGCTCGCTCAGCAGCCTGTGCGATTCTGCGTCGTACTTGTTCCAGATTCGCGGCCAGACGGTCTTGCTCGATCATCCTTACCCCACTTGCTTGCAGGAAGTGCGATGACGGCAGCCTGTGCACCAGAACGAGGTCCAGCAGCGCGATAGGAAAACCAATCGCTCGCATGGCACCGTGTACAGATGCCAGCTAGCTCAATGTGCTGTGGGAGAACCCCTGCCTCAAGCAAGAGAAGGCGGTTCGCTTCCCAGAGATCGAAAAGGTACCGCGTTTCGCGGCGGGAAACAGCCCGGTGGCCATCTGCCGGAGCCATCGTGAGCCACTGCTCGACAACCTCATCACCAACCTCGTAGCAACAAGGACCGATCGATGGCCCGAGCGCTGCTCTGAGCTTTCTGGGCACTGCGCCCAAATGCTCCACCAGCACCTCGATTGCGCGAAGCACAATCAACTGCGTTGTTCCACGCCAGCCAGCGTGGACCGCGGCGACAGCCGGTACGTCCGGCGCGTAGAGCAGGATCGGCACGCAGTCAGCGCATTGGACGACCAGTGACAGGCCGCGCTCCGCAGTGACGAGGGCATCAGTGTCTGGTATGGCTGTGCTTGACTCGAGAGCTCCTCGGCCAGCGTCCTTTCTCATGACGATGGCGACCCGAGCTCCATGGACTTGCCGACCGAACACTGTTGACTCCAGCGGGAGTCCCAGTTGCTTCCACCAGTGGCGACGGTTCTGCAGGGCCACGTCACAGCCTGCGTTCCAGCTCACCGCCCCGTGGCCTGGCAGGGAAGGGTCACGTCGCGTCATTCCGTGTGGGATACCCAGTTGTGTCAGTGTCACGAAACGGTAGGGCTGGATTCTCATGGCTCATCACGCAAAATGACATGCACGAGCGTCGGAGTTGGTCGCTCGATGGCACGCGACAACGCCTGGGCGAGTTCTTCCGGCTCCGTGACTCGCACCGATTCGATTTCATAGGCACGTGCCAGTGCGACAAAATCGGGATTGATCAGATCAACATCGCGCGGTTGCATCTCCCGTCCCTGCATTGCCCGCTTCACAGCAGTGTGGGTGTGATCATCAAAGACGACAACGATCACTGGGAGACGGTACTGTGCTACCGTGCCCAGCTCTTGGATCGTGAATTGAATCCCACCATCACCGCAAATGGCCACCGCTGGCCGCTCGGGGCGCGCGAACTTCGCCCCAATTGCCATCGGCAGTGCCGAGCCGAGCGTACCGAAGCCGCGTGGGAAAGTGTAGGTTCTCGGGAGATAGACCGGAAAGTACCGAACACCGGCGTAGCAGACCATCGTCATGTCGTGAGCGGTGAAGGTTTCACGAGGGAGGGCGCTTCGCAGTGCCTGCACCCAAGATTTGTATCGATCGTAGGTATCCTGCGAGGAACTACGCAAGAATGCGCGTGTCTTTGCTATGGTTTCTGGATCCCAGCCCTCACTGGGGCGTAAATTCCCTCGAATCCGCTCGAGTAAGGCAGCAACAAACTTGCCGACATCCGCTGCAACAGCGAGTGTTGGACAATACGAGCTACTGAACTCCATTGGATCGATATCGACGTGGATCAGAGTCCGTGGAAGGGGCAGTGTGCCTCCGGCAGTCGTCCGCGTACCGAGTCCCGTGCCAAGGGCAAGAACAACGTCAGAACTGCGAAAGAGGTCGGCAGCTGGATTGTCGCTTGTCCATCGGTATCCCCACGAGCCGACCGCATAGGGATGGTCCTCAGGAATGGCCCCCTTGCCCGTAACGGTCATGAACACTGGCGCCCGGAGCTCGCTCGCCAGTTCCGCCAGCAGTGGACTCACCTCCTCGGCGACCGCCCCGCCACCGGCCAAGATCACCGCCCGTCTCGCTGCCGCGAGCAGTTCGACGGCACGATCGACATCGGCTGGGTTCGGCGCACGCGGCTGACGGCGTGCAGTGTATTGGTCACACGAAGGCGCTTGTTCGCGCAACACATCCAGTGGAACTTCAAGATAAACGGGACGTGGCCGGCCATTCCACAGCTGGTCAAAGGCAGCAGCGACCGCCGGTTCGATCTCGCTTGCACTCATCACGCGGTATGCCCACTTGACCACGGGGCGGATTACAGCCAGCTGATCAGGCATCGCATGGAGTTCTCCATGCATCTGACCGAGTTGGTGTCGCTCAAGAGAAGTGCTGATCACGAAGAGGGAAACACTATCGGCAAACGCTTGCGCGACCGGCGTTAGGATATTTGTGAGACCTGGACCAGAGATAGTGAGAGCGACTCCAACGCGGCCGCTGGCTCGAGCGTATCCATCAGCCATATACCCTGCACCTTGCTCGTGCCGGGGAAGGATCGTGCGGAGAGAACTCCTTTCTAACGCGGCATAAATATCCAACGTGTGTACCCCGGGGATACTGAAGACAAGGTCGACATGGTGTCGTTCCAAGGCTTTGACAAGCAGCTCGGCACCTGTAAACAGCATCTCTGGCTCACTCCAGTTTCCGTACCCACCGTCGTCATGCGTGAAAGAGGACGCAGTCCGCCCCCCGCGCAGTGTAGGCGATCCCGCGGTGACGAGCAACGCGATAACCGCCATGTGGAGCGGAGCCACCTCCAGACACCGCAACTGCGCTCAGCGACAACGGAGAGAGAAGCCGATCCCTTGGGACACGGTCAGCCGTGAAGAGTCGACTGCAGTTACGGCCTATTGGATGTCCGACACGCCTCTGAGCTTTCTCTGCGGAGGTAGCTGCAACATGAGCGTTGTCATCTTTCCCGAATCGTCGCTGAACGCAGGTGAAACAGTGCGTGTCCTCATCATACATGCGATGTTGCAGAGTCAGCCTGACGCGCCGAGTACAATGCCAGAAACACATAAATGAGCGTCCTCGTGTGCCAACGACGATTGGCGTCTTGGGAACGTGCGACTAATCACAGTCGCACAAACACCAGTGGCGAGGACGAGGCAGCGGAACGCTGCAGCGGCGTCACTGGTGACGCCGCTCGAGGGTAAGTTGCCCGCGCCGGCGACGTCGTTTGGAGATACGCATAAGAATTATTATGCGTATTTTCCGAGAGCTGGCTCCACCGCCTGGAATCTCGCGACCAGCCCATACAGAC
>DAOTWO010000120.1:0-2753 GCA_034435855.1 Thermomicrobium sp.
GTTGGTGAAGTTATCGCTCCATCCCTTATTGTGCACGAAGGAGCACGCCTGACGGGCAAGCTGAAGATGGGCTCTGGAGAAACGGACCAACGGGAGGTGACAACGGGAGGGCGCCCATGACCTACGAGCCAGTACCAGGCGTCACACGTGCGGTCGAGAGCCTGACACTGATTGATCGCTGCACTACGGTCGAAGGAACCTTGACCTCAAGCCGTGACATCCGGATCGAGGGCGAATTGCGTGGGACACTCCGGTGCGAGGGATCGATCCAGATCGCCGAAGGCGCACGAGTCGATGCAACAGTGGAGGCAGGGGGGATCACTGTCGCGGGGACTTTGCGAGGCTCAATCGACTGCCGCGGTAAACTGCACATACTCAAGACCGGATTCGTCTCAGGTACCATCACGACGAGAACGCTTGTGATCGAGGAAGGTGGTCGCTGTGAGGGTGATCTCTCAATGCCAACGGGCGAGCCCGCCCACGCTCGGCCAGCGCTCGGACGTTTCACAGCAACGACTCACAGTCCATCCGAAGAGCAAAATCCGGTGGAAAGCGAGTTAGTCGATCCCTGATCTCACCGGACGGCTATACTCCACGGTCGAATAGGCCACGGACGGCCAATCGGATGGAGTGATGGGCCAGCGATGACGGTGGAACGCAAGTGTGGAACATGTAAATACTTTGAACCTGCACCGCTGTGGCGGAAGGGTTGGTGCCGTCACCCACTCTTGTTCGCACCGCACCAGAGTCACCTCGTGAGCGAGGATGATCTCGATTGCGATCGCGGCATGACGAATTACTGGGAACCAGCCGAGCAACCAGCACAGGAACGGCTCGAAGAGGTGACCCACGAGTACCAAATCGTGCGGCCCTCCGAGTCTGCAGGGAGGGACGGGGGAGGTGGCCGGTTCGGCACGGAACGGGAGCGAGGGTCGACGATGAGCTTCTTCCGCGAGAATCCCCCAGGACGCGAGCCTGATCAGAACGAACCGACCAACCCGCCTTTTGGCAGTCGTCCAGCAGGCAGTTCACCCTTCGGTAGTGAGCGGTCATTCACTTACCATACCGACGACCGTTACTGGACCGATTATCTCCGAATCGCAGCGCCTGTCCTCGGCGTTATCCTGATGCTCGGCTTGGCATGGTTCTGGATTAACCAGCTGCTCGGGAGAGGAGAGGAGAGCATCACCACCCCGACCACAACACAGGTTCTTACTGGCCCCACACCGACCCCCAGTGGTACACCTGCCGGACTCATTGTTATCACACCTGGTACCACGAATGCGACGCCCACTGTTGGCGCTTCACCGACCCCTCGCACGACGATCGGCCCTGGGGCAACCGTGGTGGTCGCGAATACTGATGGTGCTGGCGTCAACCTTCGAGCTGCGCCCAGTACGAGCGCCGATGTCATCGAGCGGCTCCCTGAGGGCACCCAACTCACGGTCGTGGGCGAGTCGGTCTCGGCAGATGGCTACGTCTGGTGGCCGGTGAAGTATAGCAACCAGAGTGGTTACGTCGTGGCTGACTATCTCCAACTCGCCCAGCCCTGAGGATCGAACTACGTGGTATACTCGGGACGCCGGCCGATGTGCCGGAACGAACACGTGCCTGGACTGCGTCCGGTGTGCCGCGATCAGCCTGCTCGTGGTGGACACGCAGGGTGAAGGGCACGGATGACGAACACCGGTTTGTGAACGAAGGGGTGACGGCCGTGTCCATTGCGGAACATGAAACGGAACAACTCCCCTTAAAGTCGCTTCTCGAAGCTGGGGTGCATTTCGGACACCAGACCAAGCGCTGGAACCCCAAAATGCGCCCGTACATCTTCGGTGAGCGCAATGGTATCCACATTATCGATCTTCGCCAGACGGCTCGGCTCTTGGCGGAAGCGGAAGCCTTCGCGCATGACCTAGCCGCGCGAGGCGGCCTGTTCGTGCTCATAGGGACAAAAAAGCAGGCGCAAGAAATCATCCGCAGTGAGGCCGAGCGTTGTGGGATGTACTCCGTCACTGAACGGTGGCTCGGTGGTACCCTCACCAACTTCACCACAATTCGCCAGCGACTCCGCTACATGGTGCAGTTAGAAGAAGAAGTGCGCAGCCCCGCTTTTGCTGTGCTCCCTAAGAAGGAGCAGATGCGGAAGCTCCGCGAATTGTCGAAGCTCCAGCGGACCCTCGGCGGACTGCGGGGCCTCACCCGCTTGCCAGATGCCCTCTTTGTCGTCGATCCGAAGCGTGAGGCAATTGCCGTCGCCGAAGCGCGGCGCCTCAGGATTCCGATGATCGCCATGGTGGATACCAACTGTGATCCCGATGGTATCGACTATGTGATCCCTGCCAACGACGATGCGATTCGCTCGATCCGTCTCATCACTTCACGGATCGCTGACGCGATCCTCGCTGGTCGCAGCTACTTCGAGTCTGCCGTCGGTGTACCGGCGGAAGCCTACCCAGAGGAGTTCGCACCGAGCTACGAGTTGTTCGACGAGGAGTACGTCGAACTGCAAGAGGAATTGGACGAGGAAGTCGAAGAAGAAGTGCACGACTCGCTGGAGGCACGCCTACCAAAGCACAAGTATTGAGCGTGGACTGGATTGACCGGCAGGATGCTGCCGGTCAATTTGTGCCTCGAGTAGGGGACCATGGGAAGGGGGAGTGGTGTCGATTACAACCGAAATGATCAAGGAGCTGCGCGAGCGTACTGGCGCAGGCATTATGGACGCCAAGCGGGCGCTTGAAGAAGCTGGCGGC
>DAOTWO010000121.1:0-2382 GCA_034435855.1 Thermomicrobium sp.
CAATCGCCCCGTGAGTAGCACGCAAAGCCTCGCCAATGACTCGGCCAGTCAGGTACCCCTGGTAGACAAACTGGTTCGCTTGTGTGTCAAAACGCTCGCGGCAGCGCTGGACGAACGCTTGGTTTTCTGGGGAATCGTAGAGCACTGCATAGTGCGATGAGCTGACATAGCTGAGAGCAGCCTCGCCCTGCTCTGGCAGGATACTTTCATCAACCGTATCACCGGAGCCGATGAGCGGGATCCGATCTTTCAACCCGAACTCCGTATACTGCTGGACAAATCGCACTGCGTCCACACCCGAGTAGAAGGCGAAGATCGCATCGGCTGGTAGCTGAGCCAGACGCTGGAGGTATGGCCCAAAATCAGGGGTATCCACCGGTGCATACACTTCGCCGACGATCTCGCCGCCAGAGGCTTGAAAACGTCGAGCGAACGCTCCCACTTTGTCATGCCCGGCTGAGTAATCGAGTCCAGTCAGTGCTACGCGGCGATAGCCAAGCCGCTCGTAGGCGTACTGGCCGAACGGTGCCTCGTGCTGGCCGTTGGCGAAAGAGACACGGAAGAGAAGTGGGCTGCGTAGTTTCGGATCCCGGGTCAGCCCCGGCAATCCCGCGTTGCTCACGATGAGTGGTACTCCAGCCGAGACGACATAGTCACGCAGAGCTCCGGCTTCGCTGCTCAATGTGACGCCGGTCAAGATGTGCACGCGTTCTCGTTCGACAAGTTGCCGGGCTTTGGCCAGCGCCTGATCAGGATTGCCAGCTGTATCCTCGACCTTGAGTTGGAGTTCCCGACCAGCGACCTCGGTGCCGAGTTCGTCCAGGGCAAGCTGAATGCCACGAACGAGATTCTCCCCAAGTGAGGCAAACGGCCCCGAAAGCGCGACGATCATGCCGATCCTCACCGGATCGCTCGACGGCTTCGATGCCGCCACTGTGCTTCGAGCTTCTGGCACAGCCGGTGTCATAGTCGCGCCAGAGGCTGGAGAGGAGCTCCTCTCCTCTGTCGCTGGCGCCGAGCGGCATGCGGCGAGGAGCGCACTTGCAACGACGACGCCGCGCTCAAGCAATTGCCGTCGAGAGATTCGCACTTCGTTCATCTGTTCTCCCCTCGCCCCTCCGGGCGAACTCAGGACAGACGACCGATCCCACATATCTTAAGGGCTAAAGTTCACATCGTCAAGAAGAACATGCACCCAATCTACCGACAAGACCTCCTGGAGGTGCCATACAACAGGCCGCGTCTCTGTGCCACATGAGGCGCGAGACACCGAGCGCCTCTCCGCGACCGAGATGGGTACGACCAGCCTCTCGTTGAGGAATGCCAATACGATACCCCGTCGCGCTTCCTCAATTTTCTCTGTTGTTCCGCCTCGAGACTCGGAACCGTAGTGTTGCTCGGCAGATCCAGCCGCTGTCCTCCCCTGCACAGATCGGCCGTCGGTATGGTGGCTGTACCGCGGGAGTCTGCGCTCTAAACGACCCCTACTGGCAACCGGAAACCCCAGCTGTACAGCGCCGCGTCCTCGACATCATCGCACGGTCTACTCCGACTGCTCACGCCTGGTTGCACGGTGCAACTCGACCGATTACACTGCCATCGTGCGATCTCGACGGTTTGATCCATAGCGGAGGCCACTCCGGGAGGGAGGTCGACGATGCGACGAGGAACATTGCGCAGCTTCGTCGGTGGCCTCGCGCTCGGCACTGTGCTCGGCGCGTTGGCGGTCTGGCTGAGTGTCCCGAAGCGCCAGGAGTTGCTGCCAGCTTGGCGAGAACGCACCAACGAGTTTGTTCAGCGGACACGCGCGCAAGGCGAGCAGGTTGCTGCCGCACTCCGGACACAGGTCGGGGCCGTTCGCCAGATGCTTGCAACGCGGAAAGAAGAGCAACCAGAGGCGAAGCTCGAAGAGCCTGCATCGACAAGCGTGATGGCGCAGTCTGAGGGCTGAGCACCCATGTTGGGACGTCTGCGAACTGCTGCCAAGTTTTTCACGTGGGGCCTGTTGCTTGGGCTGTTGTTTGCGCCAGCGAGCGGTCAGGAACTCCGTCGCCGAATGGTCCGCTGGGTCATGGGCCGGATCGAGGCACGCGCGGCACAACTCAGAGAGCGGCTCAGCGGAACCATGAGCTGACAAGCGACTCGCGCCCTGGCGCGCAGCCAAGAAGTCATCGTTCAGCCCCGACCCCAGAGGGTGCAGTGCGAGAATCTGCGCTGCACCCTTCGTCTTCTCCAGTCCAGCGACCACCATCGTCCCACAACGTCCATCGTACAGAAGCGGCTCCGCAGAGGAAGAAGGGCAAGACGATCGGAGGTGTTCCCATAGTGGCAGAAATGCCCCTGTTCGGATCCGGGGCACAGCCTCATCGCCCAAAAGACGAA
>DAOTWO010000122.1:0-1671 GCA_034435855.1 Thermomicrobium sp.
CGCTCTTGCGAACGATACCACGTGGGAACACAGCAGAGAACAATCCATTTCACGGCGGAACTGGACTGATCGCACGAATGCCAACGTTGACAAGAAGAGCCAAAATGAGCAGGACGATCCCCAACGCCAAGGCCAGCGCAAAGTCGCCACGACTTGTCTCCAGGACGATCGCAGTCGTGAGAATCCGCGTCTGGCCAAGGATGTTTCCGCCCACCATCAGCGATGCGCCCACCTCAGCAATGGCTCGTCCAAACGCTGCCGCCGTGGCAAAGCCAACTTGCGGCAAGGCTGCTCGAATAAGCTCCAACCCGCATCGCACAGGACCGGCTCCAAAGACCCGTAACGCATCGAGGAGCTCCGGGTCGAGCAACTCGATCGCACTGCGCGTGATGCCCGCTGCGACCGGAAAAGCGACGATCCACTGGACGATCACCATGGCAATCGGGGTATACAGCAGCGCGAGCGCCCCAAGCGGACCGCTCCGCCACAACAGGAGAGTGACAACGAGCCCAACCACGACTGGCGGAAGCCCTAATCCTGTGTTCACCAGCACGCCGAGCACACGCCGGCCGGGGAACCGACCAATGCCCAACCCAACTCCCAGAGGAACCCCCGTCAGTACCGCGAGCCCCGTCGCGAGACCAGAGACGAACAACGTCCGCTCCACGATCTCCACGAATGCGGGGTCAGCGGACAGGATGAGACGAATCGCGCCGGTGAACCCCTGCCAGAACAACTCCACAAGGCTCACCTGTTTCGGGTTGCGGCGTCACAGTAGGCACGAGAGCCGGGCGAAAGAGTGACTCATCAGAGCGGTCAACGCCGAACGAGGCGATCACCTGCTGAGCCACCTAGGACACAAGGAAGCGAGCGAACGCCTCTGCGCCGCGTGCATTGACACGAGCAAACCGCGTTGGATTCACCGTGATGACATGGTAGAGATTGATCAACGCTGGATCACCAGCTGCGAGCATCGCGAGACTGATGCTGCTCCGGCACGCGAGAAACGTCGCACGATCACTCAACGTGGAGGCACGCTTCTGGTCGGCGAGCACGAGCGTCATGCCCATGCCCTGTCCAGAGGTGATGTACCAGGATTGGTCACGGGGATCGATACCTGCCTCTCGCCAGAGCCGCTTCTCCAAGAGGTCTGTCCCCGATCGGTCGTCCTGACTGACCTCGGTCGCACCGGCCGCCGCGAGGCGACGCAGCACATCGACTGCTGAGCTCGCCTCACGCACATCCGCTGGATCGTCCACAGGTCCGACAATGACAAAATCATTCGTCGCGACGAGAAACCGCAATTGCCCATACCCCTCAGCCATGAACTGCTCCTCAGCCTCGGGAGCATGCACAAGTAGCACATCGGCTTCACCACGCCGCCCCAGTTCAAGCGCTTGTCCTGTTCCGACTGCGATCACCTTCACCACATACCCCGTCTCTTCCTGGAAACGCGGCAGCAGCGCATCGAGTAGACCGCTGTCTTGCACGCTTGTCGTGGTTGCCAGAATGATCGTGCGACTCTGCCCTTCCACCGTACCCTGGGAAACGCCCGTTGGGGTCATCCCATCGTGGAGCGATGACGCTGCCCTACCAGCACATGCAGTCAGCAGGATGAGCAGAATGACTACGACAGTTCCGAAGGTCACCGACACTCTCATACCAAGGATC
>DAOTWO010000123.1:0-2422 GCA_034435855.1 Thermomicrobium sp.
CTCGGGCTCTTAGGTTTGCCGATCCCCGAGCGCTATGGCGGCGGTGGCTTTGACTACGTGGCCCTTGCGCTTGTCTGTGAGGAGCTCGAGGCGGTCGATACCTTCTTGCGCGTTGCCATTAGTGTCCACGTCGGACTGAATAGTCTCACGCTCCTCCAGTGGGGGACGGAGGAGCAGAAGCAGCGCTGGCTCGTTCCTCAAGCGCGGGGCGAAAAGCTGGCAACGTTCGCCCTGACCGAGCCTGGCGCGGGATCCGATGCTGGACACATCCAAACACGAGCTGTCCGGGACGGTGATTCTTACATCTTGAACGGCGAGAAGATGTGGATCTCGCTCGCCAACACTGCCGATCACTTCCTCATCTTTGCCACACTTGATCCAGCCCTGGGCCACCGTGGCCTCTGTGCCTTCATGGTGGAGCGCGGGACTCCCGGCCTGACCACTGGCTCCATCCACGGTAAGCTGGGCGTGCGTGCTGGAGATACCGGTTGGATCTCCCTGCAGAATGTCCGCGTACCGGCTGAGAATATGATCGGTGAGCCGGGCGAGGGTTTTAAGATCGCGATGAGTGCGATCGACCAAGGACGCTTTACTGTTGCCGCTGGTGCCTGCGGGCTCATCCGGGCCTGTCTGGAGGCGAGCGTCAAGTACTGCCATGAGCGACAGGCCTTTGGACAGGAAATCGGGCGTTTCCAACTGGTGCAGCAAATGATTGCCAAGATGGTTCGTGGCTATGAGACGTCGCGACTGCTCGTCTTCCGCGCTGCCGAGCTCAAGAACCGTGGGATTCGCAATACGCGTGAGACCTCACTCGCCAAGTGGCACGCCTGCGACTGCGCGTTTGAAGCGGCCAACGACGCGGTTCAGATCCACGGTGCATACGGTTATTCCAGCGAGTATCCGGTCGAGCGCTATCTCCGGAATGCTCGCGGCGCGGTGATCTACGAGGGGACTCGTGAGATCCACACGCTTCTCCAGGCGGAGTACGCCCTCGGGTATCGGGTTGATAAGCCACTCCGCTGCCCACAACCACCGGCTCAGGGGTACGAGACGTTGGCGATGCGGAGCTAAGATGCAGCCGCTCATTCTCGCCTATCGGGGCAAAAAACCACAGCTGGCCGATGACGTCTTTGTCGCACCGACCGCGGTTGTCATCGGTGACGTCGTCGTGGGGCCAGGATCGAGTCTCTGGTTTGGGGTCGTGGTGCGGGGTGATGTTGGTCCGATCCGCCTTGGCGCCCGTGTGAACCTCCAGGAAGGGGTCATTGTCCACCTGGACGAGGGATTCCCCGTTGTGCTCGAGGACGACGTCACGGTCGGCCACGGCGCGATTGTCCATGGTGCCCAGGTCGGCGCAGGGGCTCAGATCGGGATGGGAGCGGTTCTGTTGACCGGTTCACGCGTTGGTGCGGGGGCCATCGTAGCGGCTGGTGCAGTGGTTCCCGAAGGGATGGAGATCCCACCAGGAACTGTAGCGATGGGTATTCCGGCCCGTATCCGGCGCGAAGTGAGCGCCGAGGAGTGCCTAGCCTTGCTCGAACGCGCCCAACGCTATGCTGAACGTGCTCAGGAATTCCGAGCGCTCTTGGCCGGTCATGGAGGAGGCGAACCATGAGCATCACGGTCACGCGCCAGGAGCGGATTGCTCTGGTCACAGTAGATCGGCCCGAGCGCTTGAATGCACTCGACACACCGACGCTCCGTGCACTGTGGGAAACCCTCCGGGAGTTGGCAGCTGACGAGTCCACCTGCGTCATCTTGCTGACTGGTGCTGGCGAGCGTGCTTTCATCGCCGGTGCCGATATCAGCGAGATGGCAGAAAAGTCCCCTGCCGAGGCTTTAGCCTTCGCCGAGCTCGGCCATGCGGTGTGTCGGGCAATCGAAGAGGCTCCCCAGCCGGTGATCGCGGTGGTGAATGGGTACGCACTCGGTGGTGGGTGTGAGATCGCCCTCGCCTGCGATATCCGCCTGGCTAGCGACCGTGCAGTGTTCGGACAACCCGAGGTGACGCTTGGTATTCCCCCAGGTTGGGGCGGCTCGCAGCGCTTGCCACGGCTCGTCCCGCCAGGGATTGCACGTGAACTCCTGTATACAGGTCGACGGATCACGGCTGACGAAGCGCTGCGGATCGGCTTGGTCAATGCGGTGTATCCTGCGGCTGAACTCCTCGATCGGGCATGGCAGCTCGCACAGCAAATCGCAGCCAACGGTCCCGTCGCAGTTCGCCTCACCAAGGCGGCAACGCGCTTCGGCGAGGAGCATGGCCTTGCGGCAGGCCTTGCCTACGAGCGGCAGTGCTTTGCCTATGCCTTCACCACCGCGGATCAACGTGAGGGGATGCGGGCTTTCCTCGAGAAACGACAACCACAGTTCCGCGGTCAATGAGGTCTCATGCCCGTGGACACCGGACTGCCCAAGGGCG
>DAOTWO010000124.1:0-1756 GCA_034435855.1 Thermomicrobium sp.
GCTCGCCGAGCTTCTGCTGGAGGCGCTTGAGTCCGTCACCGGTACGGAAGACGCCGGCATCGGTCATCATCGCCTCCTGGAGTTCCGCTCGAAGCGTTGCCACGCGCTCCGTACCTTCATTCTCAAGAATCCATTCCATCTCTGCCCGGGCGCGATAGTCAGGTTCCTTGGGCAATGGCGAGAGATCGTTCTCCCGAACGTAGGTCAGCATGTGGCGGCCGGCACGGCGGCCAAACACAACGAGGTCAACGAGCGAGTTGGTGCCGAGGCGGTTCGCGCCATGGACGCTCACGCAGGCACACTCGCCTGCCGCATAGAGTCCCGGAATCGGCGTATTCTTCTCGTCGATAGTCACACGGCCATCGACATCAGTCGGGATACCGCCCATGGCATAGTGGGCAGTCGGCTGGATGGGGACAAGATCCTTGACCGGGTCGAGCCCGAGATACGTCCGAACAAAGTCAGTGATATCCGGCAACTTGGTCTCAATGACCTCGGGTGGGAGATGGGTGAGATCAAGCCAGACGTAGTCTCTACCGTCAACGCCACGCCCGGCGCGGATCTCCTGGTAAATAGCTCGCGAGACCATGTCTCGAGGTGCAAGGTCAAGGAGTGTCGGCGCGTAGCGTTCCATGAAGCGCTCGCCAAGCCCGTTCCGCAGAATTCCCCCTTCGCCGCGGCAGGCTTCGGAGAGGAGGATGCCCATCTTGTAGATCCCGGTGGGATGGAACTGGTAGAACTCCATGTCCTCAAGCGGGATACCGCGTCGGAACGCGATGGCGACGCCATCGCCCGTGGCGGCGAGTGCATTGCTTGTTACCTTAAAGACTCGTCCGAACCCACCCGTGGCCAAGAGGACAGCTTTCGCGTGAAAGACGTGAATTTCGCCCGTTTCGATATCCATGGCAACGACGCCGGTACAGACACCGTCGTCGGTCAGCAAGAGATCGAGCATCATGAACTCGTCGAAAAAGGTAACCTGCTTCTTGAGAGCAGTCTGGTACAGCGTCTGCAGAATCATGTGGCCGGTTCGATCGGCAGCGTAACAGGCACGCCGAACCGGTCCTTCGCCGAAATTGCGGGTATGCCCACCGAAACGGCGTTGGTCAATTCGGCCGTCCGGGGTCCGGTTGAAGGGGAAACCCCAGTGCTCGAGCTCGATGATGGCGTCGATCGCCTCGCGAGCAAGCACCTCCGCCGCATCCTGGTCGACGAGATAATCGCCGCCCTTCACGGTATCGAACATGTGCCAGATCCAGTGATCCTCTTCGACATTCCCAAGAGCGGCGGCGATCCCCCCTTGCGCGGCCCCGGTGTGTGAGCGGACAGGATACAACTTGCTGATCACCGCAACGTTACACTGTCCGGCTAGCTGGGCTGCGGCCATCAAGCCTGCTCCACCGGCACCGACGATGACGGCATCGAAGCGGTGGTACATCGTTCAACCCCCTGCCTGTGCGAGTGTCTCGAAGCGACTGGGATCGAAGGTCAGAACGGCAATCGAGCCGATGATGAGGAAGACGATTGCCAGTGTCCAAAGGATCGAGTGCGCCAGCACACGCCACCCTTGGGGCCGAATGTAGTCATCGACTGCTAAGCGCGCTCCATTAAGCCCATGCAGTAGTGCAAGGAAGAGCATCAGCCAGTCATAGGCGCGCCAGAACGGTGAATTCCAGCGGTCGGCCACAAATTGCCAGTCGATCTCATCAACAGTATTGATGACGTGCATAATGACAACGTGGCCAATGGCGAGGAA
>DAOTWO010000125.1:0-2640 GCA_034435855.1 Thermomicrobium sp.
CTGGATGGCGGGTCACTTATCGCGAAGGCGATGTGCCGCGCGACATGCTGATCTACGTGCAGACCGCGCCGCACGTTATCCAGCTGATCCGCGACCTCGAGCGACTTTCACTCGAGCTCACTGGAGACACGGACCTTGAGATCTGGTACGATTCCGGCACGCAGTGGCCGATGAACTGGTACTTGCGCGAGTTCCCCAACCGCCGCTACTTCGGCACAACCCTCTCAAACCTTCCCGAGCATCCACCACCGGTAATCCTGTACTCACTCGAGTATCTGCGTCCGGAGACCGATGCACTCCTGCGGAGCCAGTACACTGCGTATGACTATCCAATGCGCTGGTGGTATCCGGAAGAGACGACATACCGTGCTTTCGCCATAGCACCAGAACTCAAAAATCCAGCGCGGCAGAACCTTCAGACGGACGAGCTCCCGCCGTTTACGCTTGGCGACGTACTCCGGAGTATCTGGCGGAGCATCTCAAGCGCTCGCGAGCCCGATCAACAAGCCAAGCTCTTCCGACTTGTGGCCTTCCGCGAACCTCCGTCGCCGATCGGCTCCTACCGGTTCCGTGTGTACGTACGTCACGATCTTGTACCAACGCTTCGTGAACTGCGACTTGAGCAATCACGACTTAATCCCGTCTGGGCTGCACCACCTGTTCCAGTCGGGAAGGAGACTGCCGGATGAATACTCCAACCGTCCCGCCGAGCACCCCGGTATCAACTGTCCTGGACCGCGAGCTCCCTCTCGTGGGATGGGCAACTCGGATAGCACCGTGGGCACTTGTCCTGGCGGTCGCGCTTACCGTTCGCCTCTATGGTTTGCGCACCTACCCACTGAGTCCGCATGAGGCAGCGCTTGCGTTGGACGCTGTCGCGCTTGTGACGGGTGGTGATCTCACCTCGATCGGCTGGACACAACCTCTCCCGACGATCCTGGCTGCTCTGTCCTTCTTCCTCTTTGGCCCTGGAGACGGTGCCGCTCGGCTCCCGAGCCTCCTTGCCGGGCTGGTGGCAATCATCGGAATGGCGCGGCTGCAGCCGGTACTCGGCCGTCCAGTCACACTCGCAAGTGCCTGGCTCCTTGCTCTCTCGCCGACACTTGTCTTGGCCAGCACGCGACTGGACGGGGCAATCGTGCTTGTCGCCACAGTACTCCTAATATCCCCGGTGCTTTCCCCGCAGTCACAGGAACTGCGACCGGCCCTTCCTTTGGGAGTTTTGGCGGCAGCCCTGCCTTTAGCACATCCGCTCGGTTGGATACTGGCTCTTGCTTGCGCGTTCGCCGTTACTTCGCGCTGGCGTTCGCATCCCGGATCGCTTTCCTTGGCCGCCACCAGTTTCATCACAACGCTTGGGCTGACGAGTACTGCACTCCTCACCAGACCCCAAGGATTTGCACTTTTCCTTATGGAAAGCTGGACCGCGTTGTGGCGTGACTTTCTGAGCGTTCCAGCAGCTCACTGGACACGCCCCCTAGTGCTCGTTGCAACGGACGAGTTCCCGATGCTTGTCCTTGCAATTCTTGGGACGATTCTCATCGTCCGGCACGGGGTATCGAGCTGGTACGCGCTCGGCGCTGCTGTCGGCGCGTTGAGCCTGGTGTTCTTTGGCCACGGCTCGCTCGCCGCACTGGCACTCCAAAGCCTCGCTCTCTCACTCCTCGCAGGCTACGGCCTCTCGCGACTTCTTGCACACATTCCGTGGCGAGCGCTGCGGTGTCCCTGGGATGCCGCTGCTCTGGGTGCGAGCACGCTCGCTGTGCTGGTCAGCCTGAGCTTGTTGGGACGAATCCTTGCGGGGCCCGAGGGGACCGTACTCCCCTGGATTGCGGGTCTCGCGAGTCTTATCCTCCTACTTGTCGTGACACTCTGGATTGCCCTGAACATCTGGCGCCGTGCTGAGGCTCCCCAGCGCACACTGCTGGTCCTGCCGCTTGTGGCCCTCGGCATCCTCGCCTCGCGTAATGCGATGCTCGTCAACGCGACCACCACCTATCGTCCCGGGACGGTTCTCCATGATGGCGACACCGCCCCTGGCTTGCTCATCACAATTGAGCGCATCCGCCGCGCGAGTACGGATCTCACCATGTTCCAGTTCGACCCACGGGACCCGACCGGTGGGCATGGGCTCGTCATTGTGCTCGAATCCACGGTCGCACAGCCGTTCGCATGGTACCTGCGCGACTTCCCACAACTGCAGCTCACGACATCGACCGAACTCGCCACAGCGGCACAGACCGCTCAGGTCGTGATCGTCCCTGCCAGCCAGCAAACAGCCGTCGCAGGGGTTCGCCCTGAACTGGTCTGGCAACCACTTCCCTACCAGCTCAGAGTGCCACCGACGCTCGAGTCGCCGTGGAGACCTCTTCTCGCTGGACTCATCGACCCACGTGAGTGGCGAGAGTACATTTCGTTCCTCCTGTACCGGCGTGTTGCTGTGCCCGCACGACCTGATTCCGTGCTGGTAGGATTGTCACCGGATGTGGCAGCGCACGCTGGATTTCCGGCGGTGCCGTGAAGACAGATGGCGCACATTCTCGTTGTCGAAGACGACGCTCGAATTGCCAAGCTCCTGGAGCTCTACCTGCGGCGCGACGGTCACACCGTGGCAATTGCCGCCGATGGGAGGTCTGCGCT
>DAOTWO010000126.1:0-1726 GCA_034435855.1 Thermomicrobium sp.
GAGGAAGCGGACGGTGAAGTCGTCGGGGGTTTGGATTTCGGAGACGGTATTGAAGAAGACGCCGCGGGGGCTATTGACCCCTTCGGGTGGGTTCATGATGCGCTGGAAGATGGCGAGGACGTCCTGGCTGGTGAAGGGGGAGCCATCGTGGAACTGAACACCTTGCCGGAGAGAAAAGGTGTAGGTAAGTCCGTCCGACGAGACCTCCCACCGCTGGGCAAGGCAAGGAAGGATCTTCGTTTGGTCGTTCGGGTCGAACTCGAGCAAGGTCTCCAAGCAGGGGGCAACGCACCACAGATCGGTGCTCGTCGTCGCTTGATGAAGGTCAAGATTCGCCGGATCGCCGGGTAGGTTCATGCGGAGGATGCCGCCGCGCCGGCCAGCTTCTGTCGTCGGTGTTGGCGTAACCTCCATGACGGCCGTCGGCATGGCGACCGGAGTAGGCGTTGGCTCAGGTGTCCCGGCGGCTGGAGCCACCGTTGGCGTGACCTGCGCTTGACCACTACGACAAGCGACAAGCAATGCCGAAGCGATCGTTCCTGCCGTGATCACCAGGAAACGTCGGCGTGTCAATGGATGCATGCCATCCTCCTCGTCCGGCGAATTCGGTTGCTCTCACTCGGCGCGGATGCTGATTCAGAGATTAAATGACTCGATACGTGGTGTCAAGAGCTTCGGTTCACTCTCGCGTTCTTGTGGTCGCGGGCCGGCTGAATCGCGAGGACAAGGGAGCAGGTTCCAGGGCAGGCTGGAGTTCCTCTCGATTGCCCCGTAGCGGAACTTGCCCGTCTCCGCCCCGGGCGGTTAGGCAAGTGGGTCAACGATCACCCATACCTCGGACGCAAGGTCGTGTAGCCCACGCCAATCAAGGCGGAACGGAATTGGCCACCAGGGAAGAAACAGGAGCCAACCGAGGAGGATGGCGATCAGCGCTCTGCCGAGAGCCTTTGCCTAACCGGGAGCGAGGCCTCCTGCGTTCACGACCTTGAGCGAGAAAGCACGTTTCCCAAGCGTGCTTCCCCAACGCCCGACTGGGTAGATCCAATAGAAATACCCGGTAACGAGCGGAACGGCAGAGGAGAGGAACCCAGACAACCGATGGTACATGTCCGCAGGCAGGACGATGAGCCCTGTTGCGTCACCGACGAAGAGGACATTCCCGAGTGCGGTAATACCACTGGACAACACACCAAACACGACAAGGTCGATGAATGCGGCGAGAAGCCGTCGCAGAACAGGGGCAGGGGCTCCGAGCGATTCAGCACCGCCGGTGAAGTGGTGCGGTGAGGTTGCGTTCTCTCGTTGGTTCCTTTTGGTGGAACGGGCCGAAGCACCTGTACTTCCTGCCCGTTCGCTCGTTGGATTCGCTCGTGCCGTCGAGTGGTGACTACTCTTCTGTTGTACGATCTCTCGCTGCTGTGCGGCCTGGCGCTCGCGGATGATCGGATCGATCAGCTGGTCGAGGACCGTCTGGAGGCGAAGAGCTTCTGTCGACTGCGCTGTCCATCGCGCGAGCCACGCGAGTTCGCCAAGCGAGGCGACGAAGCGTACGGCATCTGTGTGTTGTGTCTGCAAGGCTGCGGACGCGGTTTGCAGCAGCCGTTTCGCAGAGAGTTCATCGTCCGGACGTTTCGCTTCGACGTGGATGATCCTGAGCAACGGGATCAGTTCGTTGCTGACGAGTTCTGAGCCCAACCACCATGCCATCTCCATGTCGAGCGGGACG
>DAOTWO010000127.1:0-1554 GCA_034435855.1 Thermomicrobium sp.
GAAGTAGGTTCCGGCGTAGGACATGGAGTCGGCAATCGTCTCCAGGATCACCTCAGGTTCTTTGGAGTCGCGTTGCTCGACCTGCATCGTACCGCGCACGAGGCCAACCGTGACCGTGCTCTCGTCACGTGCGAAACCGCGCTCGACGTGCAGTGGATCCCACGGACTCTCTTCTTCGTTCTCGGCGATGCAGAGGCTGAACTTCCCCGGTTGCCCGTGTGTGCTTTGATCGAACTCGTGTGGCCGGATGCCGAGCGCGTTCATAATCACCAGCCGAATGGCGCGCCCGACCGTCGCGTTGGGGCGGTCGCCAGGGCTGAACAGATTGTCCTTTGTGTTGAAGCCGAGCTGGTTTCTGATGGGACCGTTGACGACAACAAAGACAGCCTGTCCTGTCGTGCTCTGGAGGAGGCCGCGGCTACCTGGCAGCCGATTCAGCGCTTCGAGCGCAGCGAGGACAACTGGGAAATATTCCGGCTTGCAACCGGCCATGACAGCATTAGCGGCAGCGAGACGGACCGTGCACTTGCGACCAAGATGTTCCTGCTCGATCACTACCTCCTCGGGATCGCGGTCGACGACAGCCAAGAACTCTTCCACGAACTCCTCAGCTGGTGGAACAACAGGCAAGCCGTCCGTCCAGCTGCGCTCGTAGCAGTACTCGATCGCCTCGCGAGCGTGCCGTACGGCTTCCAGCGTTGGTTCAGCTGTCGGCTGCACGCTCATCTTCCGCCTCCTCGACACCTTCCTCAATACCAAGCAGCCGCAACACCTCCGGCAGCACCTGCTCAGCGCGCTGTCGCACTTCCTCTGGGCTCAGACTACTCACGGGGTGCGGGATCACGGCGTATGGGTAACCCGGCATCCCCTGCGTCTGTGCCATCGCAGCTGCCGTGGTTCGAAACGCGTCGGTGATGATGGCCGCAGCCGGTACACCCTGTTCTTCGAAGCGAATCGCATCGGCCACACTGGCCGCACTACAGGATCCTCAGTCACCGACCGCAGCGATTGCGATGTCGCACTGGGTCTTGAGGTCCGCAACCACCTGCGGTTCGACCGGGACGGAAATGCTCGGCTTCCGGTGCATCACCACCTCAGCTACTCCGTAGCGCTCGCGCAAGAGTGCACCGATCGCCTGGAGCAAGAGGTCTGCGTTCTTCTTCCCGTTGTCGATCATGCAGACTCGCGCGCCGCGCAAGGAGCGTCTCGTGCGTGGCGCACGGCTCTTCACTAGCTGAGTCGTTTGACCGGTCGGGTCGACAAGTACCGGCATGGTTATCCCTCCTCTGGCAACCGCTTCTCGAGCCGCACCTCGCGTAGCTCTGGATAGACGGGCGCAATACATTGTTGCAGCATCGCGTGTAGCAGCTGATCGGGAACGAGACAGTCAAGACACGCGTCGGGGAGTGCCTGGAGCACGAGCTCCACGACACCATCTTCGGATACGCGTTCAACCCGTAGCTCGAAACCGTCTGGCGCCAGACCGGCTCTAATCCGATCAAGGGCGCGATCGATTTCCTGGATGATCATCGGCGAAGCACTCATCTCTCTCTT
>DAOTWO010000128.1:0-2805 GCA_034435855.1 Thermomicrobium sp.
GTCAGCACACAAGCGCAGATCGTCGGGCGGTACGCAGCGCGCCTCCGCTCCCTCATCGCGAACTTCACCCTCGGAAAACAGCCGCAGTACACGGTCGAGGGGAGTCAAGCAGACGGCCGCCTGGCTGGCAACCCTGCGGTCACCGAGCCGGTTCACGCGGGCAGCAACGGTCGCTCTCGGCAGGAAAGTCATCCACTCTCGAAGGGTGGCCTCGTCGGCGCTCTACGCGCGAATGGGCGCTCTCACGAATGAGAGCATCCCGGTGAAAAAACCCTCGCGGGGGACGCGATCCGCGCCCCCGCGACACATCTCTTCAAAAGAGTTTCGCCTCACCCACCAATTTGACTCATGCCACGACCTGTACGGCGATCACCTTCGCGGAGACCGTGTCCCCACGGTTTCCGCCAGACAGCAGCACGAATCCGCTCGATCAATTCCTCTTCGCTTGCCCCACGCCGGACGAGCTCTCGCACGTCAACTTCGTCACTCCGCAGCAGGCACAGCCGCAACTTGCCGTCAGCTGTGAGACGGATCCGATTGCAAAATGCACAGAACGGTTCACTGACCGGGCTGATAAAACCGATCGTCCCGCGAGCTCCCCGGATCCGATAGACCCTTGCTGGATCGCTCAGCGGCGCCTCTAACTCCTCGAGCGGGCCATACACCGCCTCAATCCGTGCGCGGGTCTCGGCACTGGTGACAAGCCCTGTATCGTGCACCTCGACTACACCCTCGAGCGGCATCACTTCGATGAAACGTACTTGCCACGGCCGTTCGAGGGTTAACCCGGCGAGTGCCGGCACCTCGTGGTCGTTGAGACCACGAACGACCACCGCGTTCAGCTTAATTGGCGAGAGTCCGGCCGCCTCAGCAGCTGCAATACCGGCGAAGACCT
Organism: Thermomicrobium sp.; assembly: GCA_034435855.1. Classification (GTDB taxonomy): domain Bacteria; phylum Chloroflexota; class Chloroflexia; order Thermomicrobiales; family Thermomicrobiaceae; genus Thermomicrobium. The sequence goes on from DAOTWO010000128.1 coordinate 896, forward strand.
TCTCAATACGACCACCACGCGTCATGATGCGGTATCGCTCGGGATCCAGCGTGTCCAAACTGATATTGATGCGCCGCAGCCCGGCCGCGGCAAGGTCGTGCGCAAGTCGCTCCAACAGCAAACCGTTCGTCGTCATCGAGATATCCTCGACACCGGGGATCGCCGCCATCGCCCGGACAAGCTCCACAAGATTGGGCCGAACCGTTGGCTCACCGCCCGTGAGGCGAAGGCGACTGAAACCAATGCGTGCAGCCGCGCGGACGATCGTCAAGAGTTCCTCGTCGGTTAGGAGTTCGTCCCGGGGCGCGAACTTCATTCCATGGGCCGGCATACAGTACACGCAGCGGAGGTTACAGCGGTCCGTGAGAGAAATACGGAGATAGGTAATAGGGCGCCCGTACGCATCGCGTGTGATGCGCTCACCGGCCCGGGGCACGGCGCGCTCATCCGTCATGATCCGCTGCACGATGGGGATACCCATCCTGTTGTACTCCCTTCGGCGGCGCCGGACCGCGCCCCACCATCATACGGCAACGCTGATCAACTATCACCAGGATAGCAGACTGCTTGGAGAAACGCAACGTGTTCGTTGCGTATTCACCAATACTACCGGCGCAGCACGATCACCTTGAATGCCTCTGCGTATCGCAATCCGCGCTCTGCACCGACCTCCGCCGCCCGTTCCCGTACACGCTGTGCCAATTCCACCGGATCGCTGATCTGGCTGCGGTGCGCCGTGAGGGCTGCGAGCTTCAGGTCCATCGTCTCTTCGATATCGACATAGAGATCAGGATATTGGGCACCAAACAACCAAAGCTCCGCCACCTTATGTGGCTCGAGTCCCTCTGCGAGGTGCTGTGGAAAATACAGAGGATCACGTGCCGTGGGATAGACCGCGTCTATTGTGGTAATCCCTACCGCTCGGTGATCTGGGTGCAATGCATACGGGCGAAACGGGTCGTGTGTGATCACAATGTCAGGACGATAGGTACGAATCTGCCGCACAATCCGTTCACGGAACGCCAAATCCGGCACAAGTTCACCATCCGGTAAGCGTAAAAAGACAACCTGCTGTACGCCAAGTCGGCGACACGCTTCCTGTTCCTCCTCCTCCCGCTGCCGGGCCAATTGCTCTGGTGAGAGATCACGCCGGTTCGTCCCCTTGTCACCAGAGGTGCACTGGACGAGGACAACCTCCTTCCCCTCGCGTACCAGTCGCGCCACCGTGCCCCCAGCCCCAAACTCCATGTCGTCCGGGTGTGCAACGACGACCATCACGCGCTGGTACGGCGTCAGTGTTGTCATTCTTTTCCTGTCCTCTCCCGCGCAGGCCTTCGTCCAGTTGTCACCAACCGTTGTAGCGCCGTGGCCACTATCTCGTGTCTTGCGACCCTTTCCTGTTCACCGGTAACCAGGTTACGCAGCGTCACAACCCCCGCGGCGAGCTCGTCCGGACCAACAATGATGGCGAACGGGATACCCTTCCGGTTCGCATACTGGAGTTGCCGCCGGAGATCGACCCGCTCACCGAGATAGACCTCAGCGTCTATCCCATTCGCCCGGAGTTCCTGCGCCACGCGCAGAATCTCGCTGCGCTGCTGCTCCTCCACAGCAACGACGAGAACTTCGCTGACCGTCTCAGGAGTTGGTAGCAGCCCATATTCGTCGACCACCTCGACTAACCGCTCCAGTCCAAGCGAAGCCCCAGTCGCCGGTATTTCTTCTCCAAGGAACATGCCGATGAGCCGGTCGTAGCGACCAGCACCACCGAGCGATCCAATCGCCGGTTCCCGCACAATGACCTCGGCAACCGGCCCAGTGTAGTAGTCAAGTCCCCGTGCCAGGGAGAGATCGAGGATGTAGCTCCCTTCGGGAGCTCCGTATGCAGCCAGATACCCAAACAGCTCCGC
>DAOTWO010000129.1:0-8545 GCA_034435855.1 Thermomicrobium sp.
CAGCTTGTCGTGGAGCTCGTTAGTGCTCTCGAGGAGCCGGAGTCGTGAATTTACTGCTAGCAGTTCGCCCAATCTCGCTACCAACAGGTGGGAGCCTCCGCACGTCATCAATCGTCACCGAGGTGAAATAGCCGTCTGCACTGACAACGAGTGGCGTCGCCTGCTCGAGCAAGACCTGTTGATAGATCGCCTCATAGGCATCGGTCATGGCCTCGCTCGAGAAGTGCTGCTCGACATGCCGTCGGCAGGCGGCACGATCGAGCTGTTCAATGCGATGCACTGCCTGGACCATCTCATCGAGCGTCCGGCTGCGGCAGACCAGGCCTGTCACGCCATCGAGAACGACTTCTTCGACTGCCCCACCGGGGAAGGCAATGACCGGCGTTCCGCAGGCCATCGACTCGATGAGCACTAGACCGAACGGCTCTGGCCAATCGATCGGGAACAGAAGTGCGAGCGCTCCGCCGAGAAGTTCAGCCTTCTGCCGGTCGTCGACCTCACCGAGATACTCAACACCTGGTGTGCCGAGCAGCGGCAGGAAGTGCTCTTCCGCCCAGTCGCGGTCAGCTGGATCGATCTTCGCGCCGATCTTCAACGGGAGTCCAGCGCGACGCGCGACCTCGATCGCCCAGTCTGGTCGCTTTTCGGGGGAGATACGGCCGACGAAGGCTAGATACGGTGGATCGTCTGGCTCGGGGCGGAAGGGAAAGCGTTCCAAACAGACACCATTGTAGACGGTACCGACCCACCGCAAAGGCAAATCTGCGACCGGTGCTCGTTGGCTCCAGCTAATACTGATCAGCCGCTGGTCGGTGAAGCGAGAGAGCACTCGGCGTGTCTCGGGCAGATCGAGTCGACCGTGGAGGGTTGTCACCGTCGGTGTCGTCACTCCACGGGCGAAAGGAAATGTCAGGTAGTCGACATGGGAGTGGATAATATCGAACTCATCGGCCTGGGCATAAACCTCCTCGAGCATCGCGACGTGCAAGGCGATCGGATCCTTCGTTCCCAGGAGTCGCAACCCACCTTCGGCCATGGGCACTAAGCGTGCGCTCGTCTGCGAGTCAGCGGTCGCAAAGAGCGTCACGTCGTGCCCACGGCGCACAAGTTCCTCGACGAGTGCAGAGACGACTCGCTCCGTCCCCCCGTACAGCTTGGGGGGCACCGCTTCGATGAGCGGCGCGATCTGCGCGATCCGCATGGCACCACCTCCCGTCCCTCACCTGTCTTTTGGACGCTCGGGATGCCGGCGACGGCTCGCGCCGGCCTGCGAAGTCTGCCAACCAACGGAACATAACGCATTGAGTGGCCTCGTGTCAAGGTGTGCAGACGAGGCGACGCAATGTCTGGCGGTTCAGGTGTTTGAATCGCCGGGGGAGAAAAGCGAGAAGATCGATGCAGGATAAGAGATCGTCATCAGTGGTTCGTTGCAGGTTCTCTGGGATCCGTGCTGCGGCACAACCTCTGTTCGGCAGTGAGGCTGTGGACTTGATTTCATCACCGTGCGTCGCAGCGTGGTCTGGTGTGGGAAATCCATTCGGAAGTGCGGCCCTTTGATGAGAAAACCGGTAAGGGACAACAAAAGTCTTCCGGTCGTGATGCCAGGGTCGTCGAGGGTCGCATGCTCAGGGAGTGTCGCAGGCTTGTTGTCTCCTGCGACTACCATCCTTACACCATGACCCAGAAATAGCATCACCAGCGGGACGGAAAGTCTATTCGCCTCTCCGCCGAGAAACGCTCGTGCGTTGCCGACTGCGCCTCACCGGACCAGACTCCGAGGGCAAGACCGCATCTGACGAATGGCGAACGCTGACGAAGCGGACTGTTTGCCCTGACCAACGGCAGGGCGAGGATACAGCTTTGCGACCTGTGGATGGTCGCGTCCCTCCTCCCGAAGGTGGGATACAATGCGCCGGGGAATGGGGTTGTCGTGGAGAGTGCCCTGACACACCTCAGCTGTACGGCCTGCGGCACGGAACTTGCTGCCGACGAGCTCCACGGTACGTGCCCGTGCTGTGGCGGTGTGCTTGCTGCGCACTACGATCTTGAGCGTGCGCGCCGAACGTTCCATCCTGCTCGGCTAAGCGAGCGTCCATGGAACCTGTGGCGCTATGCGGAGTTACTACCAGTGCGTCATCCGCGCTTTCGCCTGACATTGGGCGAAGGCGGCACCCCACTGCTTGCGGCGGAGCGTTTAGCGCGCGATCTCGGTCTCCGGCAGCTTTGGCTCAAGGATGAGAGTCGCAACCCGACCGGCAGCTTCAAGGCGCGCGGCTTAGCAGTTGCTGTGAGTCGTGCAGTGGAGCTGGGTGCGCAGGCAGTTGCGTTGCCCTCGGCGGGGAATGCTGCTGCGGCGCTGAGCGCTTATGCTGCGCGAGCAGGTATCCCGGCCTACGTCTTCGTCCCGGTCGACACACCACGGACGATCCTCGCTGAGTGCCTGGCGTACGGTGCCCACGTCTATCGGGTGCGCGGTCTCATCACTGACTGTGGGCGGCTCGTCCGGCGCCTTGCTGGCGAACGTGGTTGGGTCGACCTCTCGACGCTCCGTGAGCCGTATCGGGCTGAGGGAAAGAAGACGATGGGGATAGAGCTGGTTGAGCAACTCGGTTGGCGGATTCCTGACGTGATCATCTATCCCACCGGGGGTGGTACCGGCATCGTGGGAATGTGGAAAGCGTTCAGCGAACTCGAGGTGCTCGGTCTCCTCGGCCCAGAGCGGCCGCGCCTGGTGCTGGTGCAACCAGAGGGGTGCGCACCGCTTGTCCGTGCGTTCCATGAAGGGGTGTCGACCGCCGCACTGTGGGAGCACGCCACGACAGTTGCCCCAGGGCTGCGCGTCCCAATGACGATCGGCGACCGCTTGGTGCTCGATGCGGTTCGGCGCAGTGGCGGCACTGCTGTCCCTGTAAGTGATGCGGCGTTGCTCGAAGGGATGCGGCTCCTCGCCCGTACCGAAGGTCTCCTTGTGTCCCCCGAAGCCGGTGCGACGCTTGCGGCGCTGCTCACGCTTCGCGACAGCGGCTGGCTGACTCCTGCGGACGAAGTCGCGCTTTTCCTCACTGGCAGTGGCCTCAAGCATCCTGAGCTTCTCCCAGATGCTGAGAACTGCCCAGTACTCGACCCGGATGCACAGGAGTTCACGGCCTTGAACGAAGAGCGGCGTTGACATCTGTTGCCTCACGTTCGGCTGTTTCAGTGACCTTACGAACTCGAACAAGGGGTGTTGCAGACAAGTGGCTGACACCGGGGGCAAGCGGTGCTGCTACGGCCGGCGATGCGCACCCGCTCAAGCGGTGTTCCGCATTTCGGGCAAGGAGTGCCTGGCCGCTGACCATAGATCTGGAGCTGGAATTGGTAGTGGCCCGTGCGCCCGTGCGCATCGCGGTAATCACGGATGGTTGTCCCCTGACTCTCAATGGCCGCGGTGAGCACGCTCCGCACGGCGGTCAAGAGCCGCTCCACTTCGGACAATGTGAGTGTGTCACAGCGGCGCAGTGGATGAATGCCGGCCTGGAACAATGCCTCATCAGCGTAAATGTTGCCGATACCAGCAATCAATGCTTGGTGAAGCAAGGCTGCTTTCACGCTCATGTGACGATGGACGAGCCGCTGCCAGAGCGTGAACGCATCCAGGTCCGGGTCGAGTGGTTCGGGTCCGAGCCGCTGCGAGAGTGCTGCCCAGTCCTCTGGTGTAAGGAGTCTTATGCGGCCGAAACGTCGGATATCGCGGTAGCGGAGCACAAAGCGACGACGTGGGTCGATGAACGTCACCGGAAGTGGGGACGGAGAGCGGAGTACCAGTCCAAGGTGACAGTGTCGGGGTGTCGGAACATCGGGTCGACTGAGGCGGAGCTCCCCTGTCATCCCAAGGTGGATGAGTAATCGGCCTTCATCGCTCAATCGGAACGCGAGATACTTCCCACGTCGCTCGAGCGCAACAATCTGCCGGCCACGCACGCGGCGTGCGAACATGGACCACGGATCGAGCAGAATATCCTCGGGACGCTCGCCGCGTAGCGCGGCCAGAATGGTTGCGCCGATAAGCAGCGGGGCGAGTGTCCGGCGAATTGTTTCGACTTCTGGCAGTTCTGGCACGTCGGTATCACCGGATGAGGAGGGATTGGATGACCGATTTCTGCATCTTTTGTGAGATTGTCGCTGGTCGCCAGCCAGCGCGCAAAGTCTATCAAGATGACACCGTGACGGTCTTCTGGGACATCCATCCGCAAGCGCGCGTCCACTTGCTGGTCGTTCCGAATCAACACATTCGTTCGCTTGCTGAGGCAGAATCGGCCGATCCTGTTCTCCTCGGTCGGTGTCTCCAAGTCGCTGCACGGGTGGCGCGGGAGCAGGGGCTTGCCGAGCGCGGCTACCGGCTCGTCACTAACGTCGGGCCCGACGCGGGGCAGAGTGTGTTCCATCTGCACTTCCACTTGCTCGGGGGTAATCCACTCCGCCTGCCGCTGGGCTGAGCAGGCTTGCTGCCCCGGGGGTTCGCGTCGGAGCTGTGCAAGCATCCATGGTCAGCGTTGGCCATGCCCAGCCACTTCTTGTAGGTGACACGGTCTATTGCTTTCAGCGCAGTGATGCGTGCACCGTTCGTCAACGCTTTGTCGTGCGGACTGTGCAGCGATGCCGGTCTGCGCCCGATTTGACGGGGTAGGCGCCGTTAGAGCGTTGGCCCAGGCAGCTTGCACTGACGCGAGATGTTCCGCCTCCACAGCGGCGTTCGGGTGACGCATGTGGCGACGCAATGGGTATCTGCTGTATTTCCAGCACCTGAGCCGTGTTGGCATTGTCTGTAGCACCCAAGGGAGCTGCAGGTAATCAGCGCGAATGAGGGTTCCCAGTCAGGACGCGGTTTTGCGTCAGGGAGCATGTGTGCTGATCCATGAGGGCTGAGCGTGGCATGTCTCCACAGAACGCGAAAGCAGAGCACAGCTGGGTAGAGGAACGACGTGCCTGTTGTCGTTCGTGGGCGTTTGCCTCTGCGAACCGGTCTATCACCGACATCAGGCAGCTCGGGAGCGAGTTGCCACGGCACCACTTTTCCTGTCCCTTATCCTCACCGAGGGACGTCATTCCGGGTGCACATCGGGGTTCCAGGTGCAAGAGATCGCGTCCTTTGTGAGAGGAACTGGGAGCGGCAAACCGTGGGTGAGGTGCTACTCGTTTGTTGCCAGTCGTATCTAGCCTCTGAGATGTGGCAGCTCGGGCCTTGGTGATGTGACCGATAGGCGCATCGCGCTTGGGACGATCCCCGCGTCGCCCGATTCGGTCTCTGTCCCTGGAGGATGACTGAGCGGAAGATGCGGCATCGCTACGGGAGAACTCTTTCCCTTTATGGATGAAGCAAGAGTTGGTGCAGCGGGCGAGGTGTGACCTCACCCGCTGCACCAAGACAAAGCACTCACCGTCAGGGTCGAGCCAGGGCTGGTCGCGGCAGAATTGGACTAACTCCGGCTTCGAGCAAGCGCCGGCCGAGTGCAGGGAGTTCCTCCTCGAGCGCCTGTCGCACACGTGCGAGGATGGCGTCGATTTCCGCAGCGAGTTCGTGATAGACCGCTTCCTCGGCGGCCGTCGGCCGGTCGTCGGCACTGTCGACAAAGCTCTGCAATGCTGCCAACCGTGCCGGCGCACGCCAGGGAAATTGACGGGGGTCATCCATCCGCGGTTCCAAAAGTTCATCGATAAGCGATCCAAGTCGGTCACGCATGGCGCGTACCGATTCGAGCAGTTCATCTGCTCCGTTGGATGCCTCAAGTCGTCGTTGCCACTCGTCGAGCTGGTGGCGCGCATCGCGCAAGCGGTTGATGGCGTCGTGCGCCTCTGAAACTTTTTCGCGGATGCGCAAGAGCAGGTCGAACTGCCGCTCGAGATCCTCTCGCGTGACGGTGAGCCGCGGATCAGGTCGGATCTCGAGTGGCTGCGTCCAACTGTGGTCACCGACGGTGAGGCGCACCTGGTACGTACCGGGCACGACGCGCGGTCCAACGAGATACCCTTCGTATGGCTTGTCGCCGATCACGCGTCGAGCTCCCTCCACGCGCAAGTCCCAGACGAAGCGGTGGAATCCCGGTGTTTTGTCCAGGCGCGGCGGGAGCGAGGGCTTCTTTCCTTCAGGAATATCCGGGACGGGATCAACAGGCTTTTCGCTCGAGAAGCGCCGCAGCTCGCGCCCCTCGGCATCCAAGATCGTGAGTGTGACCTCAGCGGGTTCCTCTGCGAGATAGTAGGTCACGATGGCACCGTCGGGCGGATTCTCTCCCGCATCCAGTGGTTGAGCTTGCATCACTCCGGTTGGCTGTTCCGTGACCCAGGCAGCGTAGACGATGGGGCCCGCCCAGCGGTAGCTCACCGTATTCGGTACCTCGCTGCCGAACCCCGGATAGGTTTTGAAGCGGACAGTCGGTCGCGGGGTAAAAAGATACGCTGGTCCAGCGAGCGTGGAGGGATCGAACTGCCGGAGCGGCGTCACATCGTCGAGAATCCAGAAGCTGCGGCCATGTGTCGCGATGACCAGATCATCCTCCTTGATGACCAGATCATAGATCGGGCAGATGGGGAGGTTCCCCTGCCAGCGATGCCAGTGTTGACCATCATCGAAGGAGATCCAGAGTCCTGTCTCTGTGCCAAGGTAGAGAAGGCCGGGCTTCACCGGATCGACCCGAAGCACGCGACAGATTGTCTCTTCCGGCAGGTCACCACGCAGGGAAAGCCAGGTTCGTCCGCCATCGTTTGTCTTGAAGAGGTAGGGTGCTGGATCATCCAGCCGGTAGCGGTGGGCTGCCAGATAGACTGTCTCCGGGTCGTGCGGCGAGACTTCGAGCGAAGCGACGGTCGCCCATTCCGGGAGCTCCGGTGGTGTCACAGCCTCCCATGTGGCACCACCGTCACGTGAGACGTGAACCAGACCGTCGTCTGTCCCTGCCCAGAAGACACCGGGGCGATGTGGTGACTCGACGAAAGCGAAGATCGTGCAATAAACCTCAGCACCGGTGTTATCGCGGGTGATCGGCCCGCCTGAGGGCTTCAGCTTGTCGGGGTCGCTGCGCGTGAGGTCAGGGCTGATCACTTCCCAGGTGTAGCCAAGGTCCCGTGAGCGATGGACAACCTGGGAGCAGACATATAGCGTGTTCGGGTCGTGGGGTGAGAAAACGATGGGGAACGTCCACTGGAAGCGATAGCGGAGCGACTCGGCGCCTTCAGCCATGCTGGTCTCGTAGGGCCAGACAGTGATATTGCGCTGCTCGCCGGTCCGGCGGTTGTACCGGATCAGGCGGCCATTTCCCTCACCGCTGCCGATCGCTCCACCGATCACGATGTCGGGATCATCCGGCTTGACCGCAATATACCCGCTCTCACCACCACCGGGCTCAATCCATTCACAGGTGGTGATTGCACCGTTCACGGAGCGGCTGGGGAGCGCGATTGCCGTATTGTCTTGCTGGGAGCCGTAGATCCAGTAGGGGAAGCGGCTATCGACGGTGACGTGGTAGAGCTGCGCCGTCGGTTGATTGAACTGGGTTGACCAGGTGCGGCCGCCATCGAAGCTGATGCAGGCGCCGCCGTCGTTGCCGTTGATCATTCGGAGCGGATTCTTTGGGTCAATCCAGTGGTCGTGATGGTCCCCATGTGGTGTGGGTACCTCGGTAAAGGAGCGTCCACCATCGATCGACTTCCAGAGCTTGAGATCCAGTACCCAGAGCGTATCCGGATCGACGGGATCGGCGCAGAGGTGGTGGAAGTACCAGGCACGCCAGCGGAGGTCTCCCTTGTCACTCACACGCTCCCACGATTCACCGTAGTCCTCAGAGCGGAAAAGGGCGCCGTCCTCAGCTTCCACGAGTGCCCAGAGGCGACCGGGTTTAGCGGAAACCGCGAGTCCAACGCGTCCAATGATTCCCTTCGGAAGCCCAGGCTTGCGGGTGAGTTCCTCCCAGGTCTCACCCCCGTCGGTGGAGCGGAAGATTCCGGAACCAGGGCCCCCACTCTCGAACTTCCAGGGCCAGCGACGCGCTTGCCAGAGTGCAGCATAGAGGATGCGGGGATTGTGAGGATCCATGACGAGATCGATTGCACCGGTCTGTGCGTCCCGATACAGAACCCGTTCCCAGGAGCGCCCGCCGTCTCGACTGCGGAAGACGCCGCGTTCCTCATTGGGCCCAAAGGCGTGTCCGAGAGCAGCGACGTAGACAAGGTCGGGATTCGTTGGATGGACGCGGATCTTGGCGATGTGCCGTGTGTCGCGGAGTCCAACGTTGACCCAGGTCCGCCCGCCATCGGTCGATTTGTAGACACCGTCACCGTGCGAGACATTACCGCGGATACAGGCCTCGCCGGTGCCGACATAGAGGACGTTCGGGTCGGAGGCCGCAATGGCGATGGCACCGACCGCTGCTGTACCGAAGAAGCCGTCCGAGATGTTCCACCAGGTCGTGCCGCCGTCTTCGGTCTTCCATACCCCACCGGCACAGGCACCGAAGTAGAACGTCATCGGGTCGTCTGGGTGTCCAACAACCGCGACGACGCGTCCTCCGCG
>DAOTWO010000130.1:0-5245 GCA_034435855.1 Thermomicrobium sp.
CGTCCTGTCATGCCCTTCGGGGTGGCGAGGGCTGCGCGGAGCTCGCGCAGCTCATACTCGGAGGCCTGATTGCAGCGGAGTCGTGGCGGCCCATCTCGCACACTCAGCTCTGTGACAGTTCGCACGCCTCGGATCGGGAGTTTACCGGTTGCTGCGCAAACCTGAACCTCCACGATGCCCGGCGGACGTTGGAATTGAATCGGAATCGGTTGCCCATCCGGGCCGAGGAGGGTCTTCGCAAGTTGCGGGTCTTGGTGAACTTTCACCATGAAGTCGTGCCAGATCAACGCCGCGCTGGAAATTCCGTCGAGTCCACGGGTTGGCTGGTTATCGGTCCTCCCCACCCACACGCCGACGACGATGTCAGTCGTGTAGCCGACCGTCCAGAGGTCCCGTGCGTCCTCGCTCGTACCCGTCTTGGCCGCAACGGGTCGATTGTCGAGTTCAGGGAGGACGAGCGGGTTATTGAGGCCGAAGATTAAGGCGCGCGCTTTATTATCGGAGAGAATGTCCGTGATCAGATAGGCGTACTCCGGACGAACCACTTGGGGAGCTTGCTCGAGTGTCTTTGGGCGGGCGAGCTGGTAGATACGGTTATTGCCCGGTGCGATGATTTCCAGGATAGGATTGTAGGGTACGTACTTCCCGTTATTGGCGATCGTTGCATAGGCGTTTGTCAGTTCGAGGAGCGAAACTTCACCGCCACCGAGCGTAATTGAGAGGCCATAGTAGCTCGGGTCGCGCCAGAACCCGGTCTTGATGCCCAGCCGGTGTGCCATGTCAATCATGGTTGGGACACCGACAACCTCAATTGCCTGCAAGGCGGGAATATTCAGCGAGTTGGCAAGTGCCTCCCGCACGGTGATCGCGCCGAAATGTTGACCAGTTGCATTCTTCGGTTCGTATCTGCCGAAACCAGGGATGTTCCACACCTTGGCGTAGTCGAAGACGATGGTTCCCGGATACCAGCCAGCCTTCTCGAAGGCCGTGAGGTAGGTGATCGGCTTGATTGCAGATCCTGGTTGACGCTCAGCCGTGGTCACGTTGAATTGGCCATCGATCGTGTCGTCGTAGAAGTCGGCGCTGCCGACCATGGCGATAATCTCACCGCTCCAGGGAAGCATCGCCACAAGAGCACCGTTATCCACACGGTAGGGAGCGAGCTGCTGGACGCGACGCTTGACAATCTCTTCGGCCGCCTGCTGAGCGGACAGATCGAGGGTTGTGCGTACCATGAGGCCGCCGCGATAGACTGCCGCGGGCCCGTATTTCGTCTCCAAATAGTCCAGGACGAAGTTGACAAAGTGGGGGGCCTTGTTGTACCGCCCCTCGCGGCTTTGTGGGTAGAGTGGCTCCGCAAAGGCTTGATCCGCTTCGGCGCGCGTGATCATGCCGAGCTCGACCATACGGTCCAAGACATAGCGCTGGCGTGCCTTGGCGAGCTCGAAGTTCTTCGTAGGGTCATAGACACTTGGGGCCTGGGGGAGACCAGCCAGCATCGAGGCCTCGGCGAGCGTGAGCTCCCAGGCAAACTTATTGAAGTAGGCTTGTGCGGCCGCATCGATCCCATACGCACGGTTCCCATAATAGACGTTATTGAGGTACATCATGAGGATCTCTTGCTTTGAGTAGCGCTGCGTGAAGCGGATGGCCATGATCGCCTCACGGATCTTGCGGCGATAGGTGCGCTCAGTGCCGATTGTCTCGGGATAGAGCATGCGCACAAGCTGCTGGGTGATTGTCGACGCGCCGCTGGTGCTCTCACCGCTGAGGTTGAAGATAAGACTGCGCAGGATCGCGCGGGGCTCCACTCCCGGGTTCGTCCAGAAGGTCTGGTCTTCCGCGGCAATGGTTGCATCGATGATCCAAGCACGATGTGGCTTGTTCGGATCGTTCTGCTGTTGGCGGATGTGATCCATCAGTTCCTCATAACTAATGGCGGTCCGCCAACCAGTCGCGGGGTCGGTCACCTCGCTGAGGAGTACCCAGTTGCGATCGTAGATCTTCGTGGTCTGGAACTCCAATGCCTCGAAGCGGTCGGGGGAGGGAAGATCTGCGGTCAAAGCAGACCAACCAAGGTAACCAGCTGCAGCGGCGACCCCGGCCCCGACGAACGTCAGCAAGGCGAGCGTCAGCGCCAGTGCCGCAGCGATTCGGAGGAGTGCATTGGTCATTGGATGGCGCTGCCGGGCTCGCCGTCGGCGCGCGAGAATCACCGCTGCCCCGTTTGCCGGACGACGTCCGTTCCCATTGGTTCGGCCGCCCCTACCCGGCGTTCTCTTCTTCTGCCCGTGTCGCGCCATTGTTCTGAACCCTCGACCGAGCGGTTGCTCGCCTGTGAGGATACACAACTGACGGGTGCCGAGTTCGCCTGCTGCGGGTGGTCCGGGTAGACGGGGAGGCTCACGCGCTCACACCCCAGCACTAGGCACTACCACATTGCTCTGGACGCCAAGGGAAGGCGATGAGAAACTGATCGATGCGCAGGGTATGATGGTGTCGAAGGGATGAAAGGAGCGCTCCCGTGGAACTCCGGGCGCTGCGTGGGCTGGCCGTCATCGCCGTCGAAAGCGGGGAGCGGCTCGGCGAGGTCTCAGACGCTTTGATTGATCCACAAGAGCGACGGGTCGCGGCTCTTCGCGTACGGCGTGGTGGACGGTTCCGCGGGAACTTGAGCGATGTCTCATTTTCGGAGCTCCAGAGCATTGGACCGGATGCAGTGATGCTTCCGCATCGCGAGGTGCTTCGGCCGGCCACTGACGGTGAGAGCACCACGCTTTGCATCGACGAGTTTGTCGGGCTCCGGGTGGTGACGGAACGAGGTGAAGCGCAAGGAACGGTCGACGATGCGGAGTTCGACCCGCTGAGTGGCGCGCTCACGACAGTGGTGGTTGCTCCGCCAGGTATCGGCGGGTTACTCGGTCGTCGGCGGACGGTGCCGATCGAACAGGTTCGGACGATAGGACGTGACGCGGTTGTGCTTCACGAAATCGGCCCTGGTGAGTGGGAGGGTGAGAGGGGGTCCGGAACGGAACATCCGATCGTCTCAGCTGATACCAAGTAGGCGCACGAGGAGCAACCCCAGCAATGGTGCCGGAACGACGTCGCGGAGAAGGGCAAGCCAGAGTGGTGGCCGCAACATCGGTCGGGTCAGGCGCCAGAGCGTGGCGAGCGTCCACCACAGTCCACAGATGAAAGCGATGAGTGCCCAACTCGTCATCAGTCTCCTCGGAGCAGTGTGACTTACGGAGCGGACGATGCGGATTCTCTTCGTATCCCCGTTTGATTTCAGCTATCCCGGCGGCGTCAACGAGCACATTCTTCATCTTGACGCGGAATACTGCAAGCTTGGTCACCACACGCGTATTCTGGCTCCGCGTTCGCCCGGTGAGTCGGAGAGCGACGATGGGCATCTGATCAAGCTGGGGGTCGCAGTTCCTGTCCCGGCGAACGGCTCAACAGCGCGGATTACACTCTCGCCATTCGTATCGGGTAAAGTGAAGGAGCTCCTTCGTCGTGAACGTTTCGATATTGTCCACTTGCACGAGCCGCTTGCACCAATGTTGCCCCAACTCGCCCTGTTACATTCCCGGTCGGTGAATGTTGGGACGTTCCACGCGGCACGAGCGCACAACTGGGGGTATCTTTCGGCCAAACCCGTGCTGAGCTTGCTCTTCGCGAAGCTTCATGGGCGGATCGCCGTCTCGCCGGCTGCGCTGGAGTCGATTGCTCGTTACTTTCCTGGGTACTACGAACTTATCCCGAACGGTATCGATATTGAGCGGTTCCGCCCGGATGTTCCGCCGATCGCGCGCTTCGAGCGTCCAACAGTCCTTTTTGTCGGCCGGTTCAACGAGTCACGCAAGGGACTCCGGTATTTGCTGGAAGCGCTTGCACTCGTGCGACGCGAGTTTCCAGACGTCTTGCTCCTGGTCGTCGGCCCGGGGGATCCCCAGCGCTACGAGCGGCAGATCGAGCGGGCAGAACTTGGGGAAAACGTTCGCTTTGTGGGGCCTGTCCCCGACGAGTTGTTGCCGTCCTACTACACCGCCTGTGACCTGTTCTGTGCCCCGGCGACGGGTGGAGAGAGCTTCGGTATTGTGTTGCTCGAAGCGATGGCAAGCGGGCGGCCGGTCGTCGCGAGCGATATCCGGGGATTTCGCTTCGTGCTCCGTCACGGTGTCGAGGGATTGCTGGTCGCGCGGAAGAATGCCGAGGCTTTGGCAGTGGCGTTAGTGCATCTCCTGGCTGATCCTCGCCTCCGTGAACAACTGGGCAAGGCGGGCCGACAGCGTGCCGAGCAGTTCTCATGGCCCGTCATCGCACAGCGTACACTGGCCTACTACGAGCGGCTCCTGCGGGGAGTGCGCGAACGAGCGGCAGAACCACCGATGGACTGGTGGGACTCGCTCCGGGTCGCGCTCCGAGCGTGGTCGGGGAGGTAGGAACGCGTGCTTAGTTCACTCGTTGCGGATCGCGTGCGCGAGCGCGTCTTACGCCTTGGCGCGCTCCTGGCGCGGACTGGCCTCACGCCGAACCAGCTGACAGTGATGGGTCTTGTCCTCAATGGAGTGGTGGGTTGGGTTGCTGCCGAAGGGCGACTGCAGCTTGCCGGTGTCTTCCTCATCGTCGCCGGGGCCTTCGATATGCTCGATGGTGCAGTCGCTCGGGCGACGGGACGCGTGACACGGTTTGGGGGTGTTCTCGATTCTGTCCTCGACCGGTACGCGGAGGCCTTCGTGCTCGGAGGACTCCTCATCTGGATCGTGCGGACGGAGCTCGGTGCTGTGCCAGTCCTCCTCTGCTATGCCACCATTGTGGGGTCGATCTTGGTGAGCTACGTGCGAGCGCGGGCGGAAGGTGCCGGTATCGCGCTGACGCAGGGGTTCTTCGCGCGACCCGAGCGCATCGTGGTGCTTGCACTGGGGCTGTTGCTTGACCGGCCGATCTGGGCGCTCTGGCTTTTGGCCGTGGCGACCAACCTCACTGTCCTGCAGCGGCTGTGGCTTGTCCGTCGTGCAGCCAGGGACTGACTGAGGTGGCACGAGGGATCCTTCGCCTCTTCATCCTTCAGTTCCTGGCACTCTTCGTCATCGGCTGTTCGCTGCCCGGGCGAGGAGTGGAATCTGCGGGGACAACGCTGACCGTCGCGGTGCTCGATGTCGGACAAGCGCTCGCGGTGGCAGCAGTCACAGCGGATGGGCATGCGCTCTTGTACGATGCCGGGAACAGCCGGGAAGACGCC
>DAOTWO010000131.1:0-6942 GCA_034435855.1 Thermomicrobium sp.
ACCGTCGCCGCCTCATACAGCTCCTTCGGAATCCGCTGGAGCCCGGCGAGATAGACGATGGTCGTGAACCCGACGTTCTTCCAGATGTAGACAAGGATCACTGCAACCATCGCCAGCCGAGGATGATTGAGCCAGTCGGGCGACACCGTCCCCAGCCAACTCGCAACCTGTGCAACAACACCAAAACGCGGGTTTAACATGTTGACCCAGAAGACCGCGACAGCCGCCCCACTCAACACGTACGGCGCGAAGACCACTCCGCGGGCCAGCGAAATCCCCCGTAACTGCTGGTCAAGGAGGAGCGCAAAGAGGAGGCCGAGGACGATCGTCCCCCCGACGGTCCCTAGCGTAAAAAGAGCCGTGTTACGAACAACCTCGCGGAATTCGCTGTCCTCAAGAAGAAAGCGATAGTTTTCTAGTCCGACATAAATCTTGACAGGACCGATCAAGTCCCACTGCATCACGCTTAGATAAGCGTTGTAGACCAGCGGCCAATAGGTGAACACCGCAAGTAGCACAAGATTCGGTGCGACGAACAGGAGGAAAAGCGGCCAATCACCCAGCCAGCGAGCAAGACGTCCAACAGCGGTGCGTGGCTTTACTGCGGCACCTACTGTGGGGCGTTCCTCGATTACTGTCACCGAACGGTGCATCCGTGACCCTCCGGACGCGCAGCCAACATCACGCCCCATTTCTAGTCGGCCTCCCACGACTACTCGTTGCCATTTCGTTACGCCCGCTCATAGACTAAATGACAGCTCAGTCCGTTGCAATGATCCGGCAATCTTTCCGGGCCCGGATGCACCGAAACTGACAGTGTCGAGCTGGAGGGAAACAGTCTGAGGAGGTGCAGGCCCATGGCTCTCCTGAAGAACGCAAAGCAACTCACCGCACGTTTTCCCCACCGCCCGTGGATCATTGCCCACCGGGGTGCCTCCGGGCTTGTCCCAGAGAACACCCTCACCGCCTTCGTCCTTGCCGCCGAGCAAGGGGCCGATATGGTCGAGCTCGACCTACGTCTCAGTAAGGATGGTCACCTTGTTGTTCTCCACGACGCTTCGCTCGAGCGAACGACGAACGGCCGAGGATTCGTCCATCAGCACACTCTTGCCGAGCTCCAGCAGCTCGACGCCGGCTACGCCTTCACCCTTGACGGCGGCGCGACCTATCCCTTCCGGGGGCTGGGGCTCCGGATTCCGACACTGGAGGAAGTCGTTGCCACAATCCCTCAGCACCTCGGCATCAATGCCGAAATCAAGTCAGCCCCGTGGGATCCAACTGACCGCCAGCGCGGCCTGGTGATCGCCGAGAAACTGGTCACACTCGTGCGGCGGCATCCTGATCTCCGCGAGCGCTTGCTTGTCTCGTCATTCGATGCCGCAGTACTCGACGCCGTACGCCGCCTGGAGCCAGAACTCCCGCTCGGGCTCTGCACAATGCCCATCGCGCCACTTCCGGAACAGCTCCGCTCCACGGTCGAGCGCGGCTACGACGCTTTCCATCCAACCGATATCGGGTTTGACGAACACGGCACTGCAGTCGTGCAAAGCGCCCACCTCGCTGGACTTCTCGTCAACGTCTGGACGGTTGACTCTCCCGATCGTGCCGTTGAACTCGCAGCGCTCGGTATCGACGGCATCATCACAGACTATCCAGAAGCGACCCGAAAGGCGATCGAGCGAGCTCTGGGGTCCTTCGCGGCTCGGCGGTAACCTCTGGCACGGGGGCTGGAACCGAGAAATCCTGCAAACGGTCGGCGTGGTCGGTTTACCTCGGCGTCGGTGGGGCTGGCACAGAGGTTGACGGACCACCGTTCCCCCTGAGCGGCTGACGTCCTCCTCCCTACCTCGCCCCCTCACCGTGATCCGGCGGTGCTACCCCCTCGACGGCCCAGTACACACCAACCCACCATGCCCTCAAGGGAGCGCGCAGCACTGGTGGTGCCACTGCGAATGCTCGCCTCAGCATGGACTCTTTCTGAAGGGCCAGCCTCCATCACCCGCGATCACCGCGATGGTCCAGTGAACCGTGCTACACTAAAATCCGACTGACGCGTCGGTCGGATTCAGGGAGGAGACCGTGCGCGGACACGACAGCCCAGCTCCCGAAGTGGCCACATCCACGGGCGCACTACAGCTGCGCGCCCGCGAACGCCGCGAGCGGATCCTCGACGCCGCGTTGCAGGTTTTCACGCGCCGCGGCTATCGCGAAGCGACCATGGACGACGTCGCCCTCGCGGCCCGGACCTCGAAAGGCGGGGTCTACTTTCACTTTCCAGGAAAGGAAGCGCTGTTCCTCGCGCTCCTTGACCGCAGCGCCCAACTCTTACTCTGTCGGACCAACGATGCGCTCGCTGCTGCTCCCGATCCTGCTGGCAAGCTTGACGCGGCCCTCGACGTGATCTTGCGCCTCTTCAGCGAGCACCATGCACTCGCTCGTCTCTTCCTCGTGGAGGCGCTTGCCGCTGGGCCAGCTGTCCACCATGCGCTCATCGAAGTACGGTACCGCTTCGCGACGCTCATCGCCTCCGAACTGGAGCGCGCTCAGGAGCAAGGCGCCATTCCTCCGCTCGACGCGCACCTCGCCGCCACGGCCTGTTTTGGCGCCGTCTACGAAGTGGTGACACAGTGGCTCCTCAGCGGGCAACCAGCCGAACTGACGCAGGCCGCACCGGAGCTGCGCCGCCTGCTCCGCCGCATGCTCGGCATCCCGGAATCCCCCGAGAACGGGAAGACATGATGCGACGAGATGTGCTCGCCTCGACGTTTGCTGACCTGTGGTCGATCGCCGAGCGTCGTGCTCGCGCGCTGCGGCGACCAGTGCTCCGCAGTTGGTCGAAGCTCATTGAGCCGCTCGACCCGATCGCGCTCTTCGCCGCCGACACGAGCAGTACTCCACGCATCCTCTGGCTGATGCCGCAGACCGGTGAAGCCATCGTCGGGCTCCGCTGCCAACGCTTACCGATCCAGGAGATGATCCCAACCCCGAGCTCCGCGCTTGCCCGACTTGCCCACAGCTGGCGATGGCACACTGCGGAAGCCGTGCAGGAAGGGCCCCTCGCCCCCCTCGCTTTTGCCGGTTGTGCATTCGACCCGGAAGACCCACGGATCGACACCTGGTGGGAACCGTTCGGCAATCTCCAAGCCTTCCTTCCTCGTCTCGCCTACGTGCAGCGCGGTGAGCTGTCGGCCCAACTCGTGCAGCAGACTGTTCGGCCAGACGACCTCGTGCCACTGACCACGCCAGCGTGGCCACCGGCGACGCCAACCTCCTTGAAAACGCCGCTTTCAGTCGTGAGACGATGCGATCGAGTCTCGCGTGCGCACTGGGTCGAACTGGTCGAGACTGCACGCAATGCCATCCGCCGCGGCGAACTTCGCAAAGTCGTCCTCGCCCGTGCGGTTGAACTGATCGCCGAGCGACCGTTCTCGCTCGAGATCACGCTCCGGGCACTCGCCGAGCGCTACCCGACCTGTACCATCTTCGCGGTTGGCATCGGCGAGACCGTCTTCCTTGGCGCGACACCGGAGCGACTCGTCAAGGTCGAAAACGGTACCGTCATGACAGTGGCCCTGGCCGGCTCAGCTCCCCGGAGCGCCGATCCTACTCAGGACAAAACTGCGGCGGCCCAACTCCTCACGAGCCAAAAAGATCGACATGAGCACGCGCTGGTTGTTGAGGCAATCCGCACGGCACTCCTCCCAGTGTGTCAACGGCTCGCTGTACCAGACGAGCCCCAGCTCGTCTCAATCGCAAACGTTCACCACCTTGCAACGCCGATCGCTGGTGTCCTGGCAGACGGTCAGGGCGCGCTCGACGTCGCCGCGAGACTTCACCCGACCCCTGCGGTTGGCGGGACACCCCGTGAGGCCGCGCTCACCTTCATCCGTGCCTACGAGCCTATCCCGCGCGGCTGGTACGCCGGTGCCCTTGGTTGGATAACTGCCAGCGGAGACGGGGAGTTCGTCGTTGGGCTCCGCTCCGGTATTGTCCGGGACACGGTGGCGCGGCTCTACGCTGGCTGTGGAATCGTCGCCGACTCCGACCCAGTTGCAGAATGGGACGAGTCAGAAGCGAAGCTCCGTCCCATGCTCGAAGTCCTCGGAGGTGCGTGACGCGCATGGACGACCGCGAGGCACTTGGTGCCACCGTGACCACCTTTGTCCAGTCCCTAGCGGACGCGGGACTCCGCCATGCCTGTTTTGCACCCGGCTCGCGCTCCACCCCGCTCGTCCTGGCACTCGTCCACGAGCCACGCATTCGCCTCTGGGATCATCTGGACGAGCGCTCGATGGGCTACTTCGCGCTCGGTCTCGCCCGTGCACTCGACGAACCGGTTGCCGTGGTGACGACCTCCGGCACAGCTGCAGCGAACCTCCTGCCAGCCGTCGTCGAGGCCAACCTCTCTCTCGTTCCCCTCATCGTCCTCACCGCTGACCGACCACCGGAACTGCGTGACACCGGCGCACCCCAGACCATCGACCAACTGCGCCTTTACGGGTCGCACGTCAAGTGGTTCGCGGAGACACCACTCCCCGACGCGACGCCGCTTACACGGCGTGCTGCCGGGACAATCGCTCGCCGTGCCGTCACAGTGGCCTGCGCTTTCCCGTCTGGCCCCGTCCACGTCAACCTTCCCTTCCGCGAGCCACTCATTCCGCGTTTTACCAGGCCACCCGAACAACGGGACGGTGAGGTGCTCACGCTGAGCACACAGCCAAATGGACAAGAGCTGGAGCCACTTGTCGAACTCCTCGCGACACATCCACGCGGGATTATCATTGCCGGACCTCAATTCGATCCAGCACTCGCCGATGCTGTCATCGAACTCGCCGCACTTCTCGGCTACCCGATCCTGGCCGATCCGCTCTCCCAGCTCCGTGCCGGACCACATCCGCGCGAACTCGTGCTGGACGCGTATGACGCCCTGCTGCGGGAGCCAGCCGCTGTTGCCGCGCTGGCTCCCGAACTCGTGCTACGCATCGGTGCGTTCCCGACCTCAAAACCGTTGCAGCTTGCGCTTGACGCTTGGGAAGAGGCAATCCATGTCCTGATCACTCCAGGTAACTGGCCGGACCCCCTGCACCGTGCCGGGTGGGTCGTGCGTGGCTCACTGAGGCCGACGCTTCGCACACTCGCCAGACTGCTCACGCAGCGTGTCCGTCATTCTGACGTTGTCTGGAGCGCACGATGGGTACGCCTCGACCGAGCCACACGGTCAGCACTGACCCAGGGACTGGCCCGACTCGAAGAGCCGTTTGAGGGACGCGTCTTCGCCGAACTTGCAACGCTGCTGCCAGACGGCGCGGCACTCGTCGCCGGCAACAGCATGCCAGTACGCGACCTCGACAGTTTCTTCCCCGCGATTGAGCAGCGGGTGCAGATCTTCGCGAACCGGGGCGCCAACGGCATCGACGGCGTGACCTCGACGGCCCTTGGTATCGCTGCCGTGCACCCTGGCCCCACTGTGCTCGTCACGGGAGACCTTTCCTTCTACCACGACCTGACCGGACTCCTCGCTGCGCGACGCCATCAGCTGCGGGCAACGATTGTGCTCCTCAACAATAACGGCGGTGGCATCTTCTCGTTCCTACCGCAGGCATCTGAGGTACCCGAGCACTTCGAATTCCTCTTCGGCACTCCTCACGGCCTCGACTTCCGTCATGCGGCAGCGCTCTTCGGCCTAGAGTATCGACAGCCCCCCAACTGGTCGAGCTTCCGTGCCGCGCTCCGCGCGTCGCTCGAGAGCGACCGTGTCACCGTCATTGAACTCCGGACCGATCGACAGCGTAATTGGCAGCTGCATCAGGAGCTGTGGTCAGAGGCACGGGCCGCGGTACGCACGGCCCTCGCGGAGGACGCGCCGTGAGCGATCCGTGGCAGGTACAGTGCACACTCGAGCTCCGCGGTGTCTACTATCACCTTCGCGCCGCGGGCCGCGGTTCACCGCTCCTGTTGCTCCACGGCTTTGCTGGATCGGGCGACACGTGGAGCGACGTGGCCCCAAAGTTCATCACCCGTGGCTTTCAGCTCCTTGCCCCGGATCTCCTCGGACATGGGGCAAGTGATGCCCCGAGAGATGCCAGCCGCTATGGGGTGTGCGAGCAAGTCGCCGATCTCCTCACACTCCTCGATACCCTTGCGATCGAGCGAACGGCACTCCTTGGCTATTCGATGGGCGGACGACTGGCACTCCACCTCGCACTCACCGCACCGGAACGCGTCTCTCGCCTGGTCGTGGAAAGCGCGACACCCGGAATCGCTGATCCTCTTGAGCGCGCCGCTCGCCAGCAAGCTGACGAGGAACTCGCGCGGGGAATCGAGGAGCGTGGCCTTCTCTGGTTCGCCGAGTACTGGGATTCCCTTCCGCTCTTCGCCAGTCGCCACCGCCTACCGGAGAGCGTGCGAAGACGGCTCCGTGCTCAGTGGCTCACGCAACGGCCACACGGACTGGCCTCGTCGCTTCGCGGCTTCGGCACAGGGACGATGCCGCCGGTCTGGGAGCGCCTCCAGGATCTGCGCTGCCCAGTGCTTGTGCTCGTCGGTGCACTCGATGAGCGGTACGTGGCCATTGGCCGAGCAATGATGTCCCAACTCCCTCATGGAACAATCGTCATCGTGCCGGACGCCGGCCACACCGTGCACCTAGAGCAACCCGAGCACTTCTTCGTCGCCGTCAAGTCGTTCCTCCGCGCATGACGGCAACGTCTTTGGAGAACGAGGTTACTCTTCGGGAGCAAGCGGCCCCACCCAACAGCAGGTCGTCTCTCGAGACAACATCCCGAGCTCCCGATCTGCAACGGCGCGGAGCTCGCGGCGCACGACGCGAAAGTCTGCCCCTTCGTCGAGCAACAAGACAACCACTCCATCATCAAGAAAGTCGAGATCGACAAGTCGTTCGTCTAGGACAAGCGTCCGCGGCACCGCCCGTGACCGGAGCTC
>DAOTWO010000132.1:0-3345 GCA_034435855.1 Thermomicrobium sp.
GGGCTCGAGGCCCCTGGTCAGCGCAATTCTCTCAATTCTGTCAACACTTAGCTCGTAGAACTGCTACAACCTCAAGGTGAGGACGCAGCCACACCGGCAGACAAGAGACCGGTAGCTGTTGGGCGAGCCGCCGTAGAAACCGCGAAGGAATCTTCCGAAGCTGGGCCGGAGTCAGGCCTGGTTGCGGCACGAAGGTGACGGTGAAACCGTGGCGCGCAAAGACCGCCCGAAGTTCTCCTGGCGACAAGAGTGACGGATGCCAGAAGGGGTAGTCATCGAGTCCGACAAGCCGATAGTACGCTTCTGCGAGCGGCCGGTTCGGCGTCTTCACGAGGTACTGCCCGCCCTCACGCAGCACGCGCGCTACCTCAGCCAGGTGTTCCTCAACATTATCGACGTGCTCGATCAAATCGGCTGCCAGGACAATATCGAAGCTCCGGTCATGGAACGGAAGGCGTTCGGCCTCGGCGAGGACGAGACTTGCCGGTGTCTGCCGCTGGCGTGCCTCGGCGAGCGCGGTGCGTGCGAGATCGAGTCCGACGAGCTCCAAAAATCCCCGCGCCGCCAACTCACGAAGCAGTGCGCCCCCTCCGCAACCGAGCTCGAGGATCCGCGCCGTACGCGGCAACCGATCGAGGACACGGAGCAAGCCCACCGGCGGATTGTACGAGCCATACGTGTTCGCCCAACCAGGATACAGCCGGTCGACTCCCTCGTAGAACTGCCGTCGCAGCTGGCGGCTCGGACGCTCGCGGCGATAACGCGCACTGCAGGTACGACAAAGAAAACTTCTCCCAGTAAAGAATGCGCCGCAGAGGACACACTCACGATGGGAGCGCTCGACGACCACGACTCCTCCAGCTCCACCCGACGAGCAGAGCGATGCTTGTCAGGATCAGTGCATAGACGGCCACAAGCGGCGGATCGTTCAGGAATAGCCGAACGGCCCGCTCCACTCCAGCTCGGAACAAGGTCGCCACAGGAACATCGTCGAGATAGCGCGCGTTGAAGACCACTCCGCCCCAGATGCCTGGATCGTCGTGACTCCTCAGCGGAAGGTTTCCCGGCGGTCGCACCATTGACCAGTGCACCACAAGTGGGCGCTCCCCGACCTCGATCACGAAACGGAGGTAGGTATCACGCGTCGGCCGGATCGGTGGAAACCGTACTACAAGCGTGTTCTGTACCCCTGACCACCGTCCTGAATCGAGTGACACTTCGGCCAGCATCACTGGCGCGTAGCTCGGACGATAAACGAGTTCTCCCGTGGATGGATTACCCCAGAGAGTCACAGCGTGGCCAGGAGCAGAGCCAACGGCTTCGACAGTGAAGCGGTACTCAACACGGTAGGAATCAGGTACCGGTGCGAAACGAAAAGTGACGTGGCTCTCGTCGCTCAGCGCACGGACGTCGAGGTGTGCCTCGCGGAGCAACTCCCCGTCGCCGGCGCGGTAGAGACGCAACACGAGCAGACCGGTGTTCTCGCGGGTTGGCGGAGGAAGCTCCGCGAATAGTGCGCGATCGATGTACCCAATGCGACCGTCCGGCAAGCGGACACGGATCCATCCTTCGCGGCTTCCGATCACTTCGACGGCTCCCCCGCCTGGGAGCGCTGCAAGTTCTCGGCCAGCGATGGGGGCTTCGCGAACAATGGCCGAAACATCCGTTCGTAAACGGCCGGTACCTCGACCGACATCCGCACCATACGTCCCCACGCGAACGGTGATCCCGTCGAGATACGGGTATCGCGAGAGAAACACCTGTTCGATGAGCCGTCCAGGGAGAAGTTCGCCGAGCCAACCCTGTGACTCTGGCCAGGCATAGAAGTCGGTGTCCGGATAACGCGGATCTTGTTCGGGCGCGTAGAACACACGAAGCACGCCACCCCCACCGAGCGAGGGACGCTCTTCGGGGCCGAAACTGGACGGGAGGTTCATCCTGAGCTCAACCGCGGCCAGACCATCGGCCGAGGAGTAGAACGGTTGCTCCAGTCGCGTGCGCACCGTCAACGTGCTTGTCGACTCCGGCAAACTCGGGACGAGTGCGAGAGGGGTACGACAAGCCGCCAGTGACGTGGCCAGGATGCAGAGGACGCAGAGAGAACCCCACCGTCCGATGCTCATCGTTCCCGTCCCGCCAGCTCTATCTCTTCTCTCATCATCTCGCGCGTCATGCTCGTGTGCTCTCGCAGCACAAACCACCCGATCCACAATGTCACCCCAGCGAACATTGCACGCACCGCCGGCTGCCAGACCGAAGCAGGAACCAATGCTGCTGCAACAAGTTGCGGATCGGGCAGAGCAGAAACAAAAGACTCTCCAAGTGGTGAGAGCAACGCAGTCGTTGCCGCTGCACCCCAGCGAGTTAACCAAACGAGAAAGAGTCCTGCCTGCAGAAGAGCGAGCAGGCGGCCCGAACGTTGACGCGCCAGTACAGGCACCGCGAACGGTAGCGCCCAGATCACGTACTGTGGATGAAACGGCGTGAGAGCAACGACCCCACAAAGCGTGGCGGCAGCCGCCGCCTGGTACGCAGCCCAGCCACGCGGGGCCGCAGTGAACCACCAGCAGAGGAACAGTGTATAGGCTAGCGGGAAGAGTGGAAGCGGTATATCCTCACTGACCGGAAGTGAAAGCGCCACCAAATACCGGACATGTGGGTAATCCCCTAACAGGGTGAGTGTTGGGCTTGTGCCGTTCCGGACAACGACGAGGAGATCGATGAAAATCCAGCTGCTGACTACCGCCACACCACCAAGCACGACGCTGCGCCACGAACGCCGAAACGCCACCAGATA
Organism: Thermomicrobium sp.; assembly: GCA_034435855.1. Lineage (GTDB taxonomy): Bacteria > Chloroflexota > Chloroflexia > Thermomicrobiales > Thermomicrobiaceae > Thermomicrobium. The sequence continues at coordinate 2,798 of DAOTWO010000132.1, forward strand.
CAGGGGGAGTAAAAACACTGGAAAGAACCGCGCCCCTGCCGCCAGGGCACTGCACGCAAAACCAGTCCAGCGAAACCCACGTCGGGCGATGAGCGCACCAGCAAGAAGCGCCGCTACCCATACGCTATCGTGCCGACCGAACACCGCACTGGTGTAGATGACGATTGGATTAAGCCACCAGAGTGCCAGCGCCCACCGGCGCTGCTTCACTGGCATGTCACGGCTTAGCAGCCATCCCACCACGGCATCGGCGGCCACATAAGGAAGCTTGAGTACCACGAGTGCACGTGCCAAATACGGATAAGCGAGGAAACGGGCAAGATCGTGCGGTTGGGCGCCAATCCCAGCCACCCCTGCCGTGGCAGACCAAATGTCATCGCTATCCGGCAAGAACCACTGGACAAGAAATAACCATCCGTCATGGAACAGCTGTGCAATGAGCTGAGAACTCCAGGCGAACCATGCTCCCATGGTGATCGCCACGTGGGCACGCGAGTAGATCTGGTAGAGATCGCTATGCAGCGTTATCGGCAAAAGAACGAGCCGAA
>DAOTWO010000133.1:0-2185 GCA_034435855.1 Thermomicrobium sp.
CCCGTGCAGATGGCTTTCAATTCCCTCTCGCGGGATCACTGTTTTGGTTTCCACGTCTGTCTAAAAAAACAAGACAGTTTTACTTTCAATTCCCTCTCGCGGGATCACATGTGACTATCATCAGCCATTACGAGGGCTACTTTCCGACCCCTGCCTTTCAATTCCCTCTCGCGGGATCACATGTAGCGTCTGGCGGGTCCGGGAACGTTGCTCTCTACTCTTTCAATTCCCTCTCGCGGGATCACTGGTGACGTCGGATATGCCCCGCGTCCAAGGATCAAGAACCGCCTTTCAATTCCCTCTCGCGGGATCACTGATTTCCGTGAACTCTACCAGCCAGCATGACGAGAACCTTTCAATTCCCTCTCGCGGGATCACAATCGAGCATATACGATACATGTTGGCCATAGCCCAGAGGTTGTGAACTTTCAATTCCCTCTCGCGGGATCACACGGCGAGATTCTACACGTCAAGAAGTTCACGCACGGAATAGGTTACTTTCAATTCCCTCTCGCGGGATCACTATCTATCGCTTGATTCGCTCGTTCAAAAGAGAGACCTTTCAATTCCCTCTCGCGGGATCACAGGAAAAAGCAGTCCTGATCATAGGACCGCCGGGAATAGGTACTTTCAATTCCCTCTCGCGGGATCACTTACCTTATGCTCGCTCATACTACACACCTCTCATATTACTTTCAATTCCCTCTCGCGGGATCACATCAGTGAATTCAACGCATCGGATGAGAGAGGCATAAACACTTTCAATTCCCTCTCGCGGGATCACAACACCATTAGGGAAAAAATAAAACCGTTAAGTGAGACAGCCTTTCAATTCCCTCTCGCGGGATCACCGGCGAAGTCGAGATAGTTAATGCTGCCGAGGTATATCTTTCAATTCCCTCTCGCGGGATCACTATGAATAACCCACCTAGAGGGCCTCTGTGAACACGAGTACCCTTTCAATTCCCTCTCGCGGGATCACAAAACAGCAGCTCGACACAAGGCCTCCCGAAACAGTTACCGCTTTCAATTCCCTCTCGCGGGATCACTGAAATTCCGCGGGGCGAAATGGGAGCCGACGCAGAAGTTCCTTTCAATTCCCTCTCGCGGGATCACTGATGGCCGCCCACGTGTTGTGAAGGCGAAGGGTATGCCTTTCAATTCCCTCTCGCGGGATCACTTAAGTCATAGTTGTGAGATAATCTTTATCGCATGGGATACCTTTCAATTCCCTCTCGCGGGATCACACCGTCTTGCCTTCCACGACTGCAGGAAAGATGTGAACCTGGAGCTTTCAATTCCCTCTCGCGGGATCACTTAAGCGGATTAATTCCCGTTCTCAATACTCGCAAGAAGAACTGCTTTCAATTCCCTCTCGCGGGATCACTATCCATGTATTTCAGCATGGCTTTCTTCAGAACATCAATCTTTCAATTCCCTCTCGCGGGATCACGAGAGGTGTTGGACTTCCGAAAGATACAGATACATCTGGTGGACTTTCAATTCCCTCTCGCGGGATCACGGCGAGCCTGAGCATGGCAGGCCTCGGACGGAGGAGCAGAGGTTTGCTTTCAATTCCCTCTCGCGGGATCACTTCCTTAAATTTATAATCACCAAAATCTGAGCATGAATAATTTAGAGTCAACTTTCAATTCCCTCTCGCGGGATCACAAGACTTTAAGACTATAAGAGAACTGGTTCAGTGGTTATCAGACTTTCAATTCCCTCTCGCGGGATCACTTACTTCATATACCTTACTCATGGTAAAGCAGTTGAATCAACTTTCAATTCCCTCTCGCGGGATCACATGCTGAGCCTGAGAGTGGCAGGGTAACGGTCCCCACATCCAACTTTCAATTCCCTCTCGCGGGATCACCGCAGACTTGAATCTGTGTACACAACCTCTCGATTCCCACGATTCTTTCAATTCCCTCTCGCGGGATCACAGTCTATGCACCAGCCTGTCCTGCCAGGTCTGCAGCCTGCATACTTTCAATTCCCTCTCGCGGGATCACAGGGCTTTTTCGGCGTAATGGGCTGCCAAAATTTGAATGCAGAACTTTCAATTCCCTCTCGCGGGATCACTGTGCGTTTTTCCTGTGTTTTTCTTGTTTTCGCGGCATTTTGTCGCCGCGTTTCTTCAGGCAATAAATGTTTAAGGGTTGTATTTAGGTTTATACCCCCT
>DAOTWO010000134.1:0-2013 GCA_034435855.1 Thermomicrobium sp.
CGGCGACGGCAGAGGAAGCGGTGGCTGGCCCAGCGCTGATGGATCGCGTTCTGGAAGCGGCACGGATCGGCGCGATGGTGCTGATTCCGTTGCTCGCGCTGCTCTTTGCTTGGCGTGTGCTTGCCGCGCAGCGTGCCGCGCTGCCTCCAACGCCACGCTACGAGGTGGCCACCGAGGTGCTACCAGGGCCTGCGGCCGTTGCTGCAGGAGCAGGTATGCCGTCGGCCGGCCTGCCGGGGCAAGCAGAGGCGGCGCTCAAGGCACCGAGTGGGCCGCCGCCAACATTGCGAGAACTCCAGGAGCTCGCGAAAAAGGATCCCGCCACGGTGGCACATGTCGTGCGAGCCTGGCTGAACGAGGAGTAGTGGTGAAATGACGGCGCAGATGTCGCCGAGGCAGGGGAACCAGCCCCAACCGCTCAAGGGAGCGGCGAAGGCAGCTGCGCTGTTGATGGCACTGGGGCCGGATTATTCGGCAAAAGTGCTCCAGCATCTGCAAGAACACGAGATTGAGGCGATCACGGTGAAGGTCGCGACGATGCCGCGTCTCAACGAGGATGAGGTACGGCAAGTGCTCGACGAGGCCCATGAGATGGCGGTCGTGCACCGATATCTCGCGGTTGGTGGCATCGAGTACGCGCGTGAGATGCTGGCACGGGCGATGGGGCTGGAACGAGCGAATGCGCTGATTGAACGCGTGGTCACGATGAATCCCCCCGCGCCGTTCGAGTTCCTGCGCAAGTCTGATCCTCGACAGATGGCGATGTTTTTGCAGAACGAGCATCCGCAGACGATTGCCCTCATCCTCTCGCATCTGCCGCCAGTACAGGCAGCGGCAGTGATCAGTCATCTGAATGAGGATCTCCAAGCGGAGGTGGCGCGGCGCATCGCAACGATTGATCGGACACCGTCGGAGATCATCAAGCGGGTCGAGGAGATTATGCGGCGTCGCATGTCGTCGCTGTTGACCCAAGACTCGCGCACCGTTGGCGGTGTGCCGCATTTGGTTGCCATTCTGAGTAAGGTGGATCGAAGTACTGAAAAGCACATTCTGGAGCGTCTCACTGAGGTTGACCCGATGCTTGCGGAGGAAGTCCGTAAGCTGATGTTCACATTCGACGATCTGATCCTGCTCGATGACCGGTCGCTGCAGCGGGTGCTACGCGAGGTGGATATGCGCGACTTGGCATTGGCGCTGAAGGCGGCGCGAGACGAACTGAAGGAGAAGATCTTCCGGAACATGTCGCAGCGAGCAGCGGAGCTCCTGCGAGAAGAGATCAGTTACCTGGGGCCGGTGCGGATTCGGGCGGTGGAAGAGGCACAGCAGCGAATTGTGGCGGTCGTACGGCGACTGGAAGAGGCCGAGGAGATTGTGATCTCGCGTGGCGAGGAGGCAGTCCTTGGCTAGTGCGCGCGTGGTCAAGCGGGAGGCAGCAGTGCCGGTGGGAAGCGCGGTGGTGGCCCCGCAGCCTTCCCCACAGGACCGAATGGTGGCGGTGCAGCTTCTCGCAGATGCGGAAGAGCGGGCTTTGGCAATCATCGCCGGAGCGGAGGCAGAAGCAGCGGCGATCGTGGAGGCTGCGCAGCGGGAGGTCGAGACGCTCCGGCAGCAGCTGTGGGAGGCGGCGCTGGTCGAGGCCCGGGCGCAGGTTGAGCAGGAGCTGGCGGCGGAACAGCGGGAGCTCCTGACGAGGTTACGGGAATTGCTTGAGCGAGCAGTGCTGCGCGAGGAGGACGTGCGGCAGGCGTACGCGCGGCTCGTTGTCGAGCTGGCAGTACTCGTCGCAGAGGCAGTACTGCGTCGGGAGGTTGCTCGCGATGAAGCGCTGCTCGGGCGCCTGGTACAGGTGGCACTTGAGCAGGCACCGAGTGCGCCGGTGACGCATTTGATCGTGCATCCAGAGGACGTCGAGCGGGCGCGGGAATGGGTGCGGCTGAGTTGGAACGGCCGACCGTCGGTGGAAGTGGTGGGCGACCCACACGTGGATCGCGGAAGTTGTGTACTGGGGACACC
>DAOTWO010000135.1:0-16155 GCA_034435855.1 Thermomicrobium sp.
GCCAGGATGGCCCCCGATCCGGCGATGCTCCCGCCAATGGCGATCAGCCCCCCAGCGAGGAACACGAGCGACCCGAGCCGTGTGCGATGACTGGGACGGCTGGCAGCAGCAAAACCACGTACCTCGAGCGTCTCGGCCACGGCTAAGCTGTAGTCCATGCCGCGTACCAGGACAGCGTTGATCAGCATGCGGAGATGCACAAGCGAATGCTGAGCCAGCCCACGGAACCGGATTGCCTCTTCGGCATCACGTGCCGCTGCAGCGAAGGTGGGAAGTGCATTGAGCGCGATCGCGAGCGTCGTCGCGAGCACGCGCTGTCTCCCCGGAACGAGCCGCAACGCCTCATGACGATCGAGGACAGCGTGGAGAAGGCTTATGCCGATGAGGACAGTGGCGAGCGCAATACCTGTGAGCGCACCATACAAGAGGGCATTGAATGTCAGCGGCCCGCCGATAACCGGCCAGGGCGGTAGCCGCGTGATGACCCGATCCCCGACGTGCGCAAGGAGTACGTTGACAACCGTACTCCAACCGATCAGGACAAGAGCTGCCAAGACCGCAAACCGTGGGGCAGCTCGTCCGAGCGGGCGCGTCGTGTTCACGGCGATTCGGACGCTCAGTACTGCCAGCAGTGCGAGCGCCAGGTAGAAGGGATTCCGCGTCACCGAGATCGCCAGCGCCAGCAGAATAGCCCAGGCCGGCCAGAGTGCCCCGTTCATCGCCGCTTCCTCCAGCGGAGACGGAATGCGGTCCCAGCGAGGCCCAACGCACCGAGACCAACGAAGGCAATGGCTATCCAGGGTGGACCGCTTGCATTGCTCTCCGGTGTCGTTGGTGGTGTTACCGTGGGCACGGTGAGCTGGCTTGGCGTCGTCGCCGTGACGACCGGAGGCAAAGGTGGTCCCGATGGACGTGCAGGTGTCGGCAGCGATGGAACACTCGGGACTACGGTCGCGGTGGCAGATGGGAGTATCGGCGTCGGTACTCCGCGTGGGGACCCGGTTGGAGTCGCTTGCGGGGTCGTTGGTTGAAACGGCGTCGGGGTGATGAGCGTCGTGGGCGTGGTGGGTGACCCAGCAGGCCGTGGTGGCAGCGGTGTTGGAGTCGCAATTCCTTCTGATTCTGGTGTCGGCACTGGCGATGGCTCTCTTGTCCGCTCGACGCCGTGCGCACGCGCAATGTCATTGATAGTCACCGCCGGGAGTCCGCTCTCGCCGCTCGTCCACGACCAGCCATCGACATCGCCGTCTCTCAAGAGACGGTTTGACGCGCCGACCGGATGGAGCACCCAACGACCGTCTGGAGTTAACCCGTAGTAATGCCAGAACCACGCCGGTTGCTGCTTGGCCTGACAAAAGCAGTCCTCTGCTGGGCAACCTTCTCCAGCAATGGCGCAGACAGCCAGCCCCAGCCCCCCGAACGGGGCGACAGTGATCGGAATGCCGGCGCGCTGGAGGAGCTCGATTCCCGTAATCGCTGGTTCGTCAAACTGCACATAGGCTGTGACGACGCGTCCGTCGCCAAAGCGCACGACGAGTCCAGCACCGTTTGGCCGCTCGGCGAGCGAGGGTGCGCTGCTCGCCCCCGCCAGTGGTGCGAGGGCGAGCAGGAGCGCAAGGAAGAGTCGGTAGAGGGAGCGAATTCTTCTCACGAGCCTTCCTCGACGATCTCAGCGCCGAGCCGGGTGAGGAGCACATCGAACCGCTCTGGCCAGACACCTGGGTGCCACTCAAAACGGGCTCGCTCGAAGTACTGAACGACCATGCCGTTCTCGACAAACTCCTCACTGAGCGGATAACCAAAGGCGCTCAACCCACCGAAGTGCTCCCAGTAGGCACGGAAGCCAGCGCAGAGGTTGTGCTGTGTCTCAGCGAAATAGACGCAGTCAGCTGACGTCTTCGGCTCGGCTGGTGCGAAGGCTTCCCGCGGTCGCGATGGTGCCAATTCCGCACCGAGCCGACCGAGCAGTACGAGTTCACGCCCGTCGGGAAGACGGTGGAGCTCAAAGCGTGCCCGCTCGGTGTACTGGACGACGAGTCCGAGTGCCGGATCATAATAGGCGCGCGTCAACGGGTATCCGAAGTTCGGTAGTCCGCCGAGCTGCTCCCACGTCTCAAGAAATGGCCCGCAGAGACTCTGATCCGTCTCCGGGAAGAAGTGGCAATCCGGCTCTTCGGTCGTTTGAGGTGCTCGTGCCACAAGCAGTGGCCGCACCGTTCCGTGGAGCGGGAAGGGCTGCCGAGCGAGTGCTGGGATCCCTTGAACGGTGGCGAACAGATTGTCGTCAGCGGCATCGTCGCGCCAGCGGAGCGCACCGCTCGGGTTGGCGAAACGCGCCAACGCGTCGAGTGCATACCGCCATGTCGGCGACTGCGGTTCCTCGCCAGCAGCAAGAAGCGCCTGGATGGCCAACGCGGTCGAGTTCGCATCGCCAACCAAGGTATCAGCTGGCTGATAGGCAAAGGAGCCATCGGTTGCCTGCACACTGTGCAGGTACTGGAGAGCGCGTTGCACGGCTGGATGGTCAGCATGGCCAAGTGCTGCCAGTGCCTGGACAACGAGGGCTGTCGTGTTGGAGTCTCCGCTTCCTGGTTCTGTACTGCCGTTCCAAGCCCAGCTGCCGTCAGCAGCTTGGCGCTCCAGGATTCCGCCGATCGCAGCATCTGGCACGCGAACACCAGCAGCGGAAAGTGCCAAGAGCACATACGCATTGCTGAAGAGTTGCTGGTCGTAGAGGCCCGTTGCTGGATCGAAGGCTTGCTCGAGTCGCCTGATCAGATCGACTCCACCGAAGGAGCGAGGATTCTGCCCTGACGCTTTTGCAGCGAGTACGAGTTTCGCTGCACCACCAGGGCGCTCAGCATATTGTGCTGCCACTGATTGGAGGTATTCGATGCTACTTCTGCCCTCTTCCTGTCGGACCTGCGCGGGGTTCATCCCCGCTGCTGCAAGAGCCAGAACTGCATCGACGGTGATTCCGGGGTCACTCTCACCACTGAAACCGGCGAAACCACCATCGGGCCGTTGCTGACTCAGTAGCCATTGGGTGGCTCCGGCTAAAGCTCGTGCAGCATCAAGTTGATGCGCTGAGACACCTGCCGTGGGTGCTAGTACCAGCATGAGCAGCACGAGAGCCATGACGAAACGACGCATCTTTCCAACCCCCTTTCGGACTGAGGTCGGCTCCGAACCGCACTCTTTGGCTTATCGGGAAAAACGGAAACAGCCCGCGCGGGGCGGGCTGCCGGTGGTTCACTGCGTCGAGGCACAGCGGATCACTGGCGTCCTCCCCCCTTAGCTCGAGGCGGGTCGGACACGGCGGCGACGGTAGACCTGGCTTCGCCACGCCACCTGGCGCGACGTCACAGTTGCGGCACAGCCCCGGACTTTCACCGGTGTTCCCCCGTGTGGACGAGCGGACCGAACCTATGCCCGGTCAGACGCTCGCACTCGCCGCCGTCTCGTACGTCCTGTCAAGGTGCACACACCGGCCGATCGGCCTCTTCATCATTGTCGACCGTCAGACTACCCTTGTCAAGGTTGCGTCCGTGCCTGTCCTCGCGGTACACCCCGAGGGAGCTGGACCGTCCTGGTCGCCGACGCACGAGTACTGGCGCTCTGTCGGCGAACTCAATCTCGCTGGGTCTGGTCGCGGACGCGCTCCAACGCTGGTCGGAGTTCGGGCTTGCCAGACGAAGGGCACACTCCTGTGGTCGGACATCCGATGCCGCTTGCGATCGACGAGTCAGAGCGTTTTCCGTTTGGTCGCTGTCCTGCTAGGCTCCCAGCGTTCGTTCGGTACCACCCGAATCACGAGCTGGGCGGTTGGATTCCAAACGGCTCGTTGTACCGGGAGTAACGCACTTCAACGCGACCATTGTTATCTTCCCAGACGAGCCGTCGTGGGAGATTGTCCGCGCCGACCCAGACGGTTGAGCGACCGCCGATTTGGGTGAATTCTGCCTGCCACACCTGTGTCCGCTCACCGTCCAAGGTTTCCTCTCCAACCAGTTCGACTGTGGGTGTGCTGCCCGAGTCGTCGAGAATGCGGTCCTCGAAGACGAACGCCTGCGCGACAGATTCGTTCATCGTGCCGCTTGGTGCCTCTACCCAAGTGCCACCGAAGTGGAGCCAGAGTCGCTCACCGAAAAGGATCATTTCCATTTCCGTCCCGTCAGGGAAGGAGATGCGTGCGCGAAGTCGATCAGGTTTCTCGAGGAGAAGGTCCATGTCCGAGAGCAACACACCGGACGAGTCGAAAGATTGTCCGTGAATGGCAACACTTTGAATACCTTGCCAGGTCATGGCCCAGCGATCGCGGGGTGCTGTCTCCGGCTGGCTTGCAGTGGTTGGGGAGGAGGCAGCCACAGTGGGCGCGGGCGGCACACTGGCGCGGGTGGGTGTGGGGAGTGACGGGGTCAGCGTTGGTCTTTCTGCCACTGCGGTTGCGGCGGTAGCTGATGTGGTGGTCGGTGCGCTGGGCGCTGGTGACGGAGCTCCAGCCGGACTGCTGCAGGCCACGAGAATGAGGGCGGAAGTCGCTGCGAGGATAACGATCCATCTCCTGGGGCGAGCCATCGTGCGCCTCCCCTCGCCCGATCGTCTGCGTTGTCTGCACCAAGGGAGTGCAGATGATCAAATGTACCACTCAGGGCAGGGCGATAACACCTCATGTCACGACTACTCGTTGCTCTCAAGAAGCGTCCGCTGTGTCTTCCCGGCACTGTCCTGGCGCGTGCTGACGCGGTCCTCCATGCCAAGACTGCAAGCCGCGATGAGTTCCTATGTCGCCGCGCAGTCCGAGCCAGTCAGCAGGATCCGAGACGGCCACACAACGTCATCGGCTCGTGTGCGGTGCTGAGGGCCGCCGTCGCCGCAAAGCTGCTGTAGGGCAGGCGGTAGCCGGCCACACATGCATACCGCGCCGCTGAGAGAGGCCATACCTGGGTGGTACAGGTGGACCGAGCATCTTGCGTGGCGAGCGTACCTTTCAGGATGTACTTACCAGTAGCGCATCGCCTGGCGAAAGATTTCGGTCAGCGCACGCTCATCGACCGGTCGCGGGCTGTTGACCAGGATGCGCTGCTGAGCAAGCGTGCCCTCGACGAGTGCTGGAATGTCCTTTTCACTGAATCCGAGTTCTTCCAGACCGCTTGGCAAGCCCAGATCACGCAGAAGCTGCAGGAGGGCCTCGGCGACAGCCTCGGCGGCGGCACGGACTGGCATGCCGCGCGTATCGATGCCCAGCATCGCTGCGACCTCCGCGTGACGCTCTGGCCAGGAAACCGCCGTGAAGCGCAATGCGGCAGGCGCACCCACAACGACGGCGAGGCCGTGGGGGATCAGCGGCTCGTCGACGTCGTAGTCTGGTGGGAAGAACTCACGGACCATGCCTGCGATTGGGTATGACATCGCGTGTGGGATGTGCACACCCGCATTGCCGAAGCCGATCCCAGCTGTCAGGCTGGCCATCGCCATGAAGGTGCGCGCCTCCAAGTCAAGCGGCGCGAAGAAGGCTCGACGCAAATACTTCGCGCCCCAACGGATCGCCTGAGCGCTCCAGAGATCGGCAATCGGGTTGGATCCGATATACGCGGGCCGCTCTGCTGCGCTCGCTGGGCGTGGCCGGACATGATACGGTTTCGCGGTATAGGACTCGATCGCATGGCACAGGACATCCAGCCCAGCGAAGGCGGTGACCATTGGCGGGCAGGTGACGGTGTTGAGTGGATCAACGATCGCGATCGTCGGCCGGATGTACCGGTGCGAGATCCCTGTCTTCAGCCGTCGCTCGGAAAGTTCCAGGGCAATCACTGCGGTTGTCTCGCTGCCTGTACCAGCCGTGGTCGGTAGGGCGATGTGAGGTGCCAAGGGACCCGGAACCGGAAGTCCCTTACCGATCGGCTTGTTGAGGTAGTCGAAGAGGTCGGCTGGATACGTCGTGAAGAGGTTCATCGCTTTGGCCGTATCGATCGTGCTGCCGCCACCAAGCGACACGTAGGCATCGGGGTGGATACGTTGCGCAAATTCGATCGCCTCACGGAGTGAGCGGTCGGTGGGTTCGATGTGAACGCGCTCGAACGTGGTGACTTCGGCCCCAGCGTCCCGAATTGCCGCTTCGACACGGTCTACCAGGCCGTGACGCCGGAGCGCGGGATCGGTCACCAGTAGGACGCGTCGTGCACCGAGGCGGCGGAGTTCGTCCGTTACCTCTGCCGTTGCGCCTGGGCCGAAACGGAAGGGTACGAGATCCATCGCGATCACGGTTTGTGTCAATGGCTCGCTCATCGTCACGGTCCTCTCAGTCATCCCTGCGTCGTGCGCGACCGATTGTCGAGGGCTGGGGTGCTGAGGTCAAGTATGCGGCCCGGCTGTGCGACGGAGGCGCTTTCCTCGAGGAGCGTCCCCGGAGCTCGCCAAGTGGGTCCGCGCCGTCTGCTACCCGGCTTGCTCTCTACGGATAAGCAGAGCTTGAGGCGTCTCGCTTTCGTACGGCTGCTCTCGGCAGTGGAACGAGCAGCGGAGAGAGGCGTGGCAGTAGCCGGCGCGGCCGGTACACTATCCCCGAAGGAGGTTCGCTATGGGAGAGCCGCTCCCGACACCGCGGACGCTCCGCACGATCGAGCTCCACCTTGAGGAGATGGCCTACCAGGGTGCAGCGATCGGCCGCGAAGACGGTCGCGTCGTCTTTGCCGAGTACGGGATCCCTGGTGAGGATGTGCTTGTTGCAATCGAGCGTGACCGCAAGGATCACGCGCTGGGACGGGTCGTCGAGGTACGCACACCGTCGCCGGAGCGAGTCGACCCGCCGTGTCCGTACTTCGGCGTCTGCGGCGGGTGCCAGTGGCAGCACATCCGATACGAGCACCAGCTGGTTCTCAAGCAACACGTCGTTCGCCAGCAACTCCGGCGGATTGGCAAATTCGAGGATCCACCTGTTTCACCGACAATTCCCTCGCCGAGCCCCTACGGGTACCGAAACCACGCTCGATTTTCGGTCGACGGAAAGGGCAACCTGGGCTACATCTCCCGTCCGGGGCATGGCTACCGGTTCATCCGGATCGAGCGTTGCCTAATCATGCATCCGAAGATCAACGAGGTGCTCGAGCGGCTGCAGGGGAAGGCACACGTCAAGCACCAGCTCATGGTACGGTACGGTGTCAACACCGGCGAGCTTCTTGTGCATCCGAACGTTCACGAGATTGATCCGGAACTTCCTTCTGGCCAGCCGTACTACCACGAAGCACTACGAGGCTATCGCTTCCGCATCTCGGCAAGCTCGTTCTTCCAGACCAATACAGGGATCGCCGAGCGGTTGGTTGAGCTGGTGTTGGAGCGGATTGCCCCAACCGGCCAGGAGGTCGTGGTTGATGCCTATGCAGGGGTGGGGACGTTCGCTGCCTTCCTGGCGCCGCGTGTGGCACGTGTCATCGGGATCGAGGAGTCGCCCTCGGCTGTCGCAGATGCCCAAGTCAACCTCGACCCGTTCGACAACGTCGAGTATGTGATGGCGAAGGTCGAGCAGGTGCTGGGGAAGTTGGCCGTGCGGCCGGACGTGGTCATCCTCGACCCGCCGCGGGTTGGCTGTGCGCCGGAGGCGATCACCGGTGTACTCATGCTGCGGCCACCGCGAATCGTCTACGTCTCCTGCGACCCGGCAACGCTGGCGCGCGACCTTCGGAAGCTCGTCGATGGCGGTTACCGTCTGGTCGACGTGACGCCGCTCGACATGTTCCCACAGACGTACCACATCGAGTCGGTTGCGACGCTTGAGCTGGCCGAGGGGCTGCCGTGACGCTCGTCCTCGCCTCCGCTTCGCCCCGGCGCCGCGAGCTCCTGGCGTGGCTTGGTGTGCCCTTTGAGATCGATCCGGCGGCGGTTGAGGAGCCGCTGCCGGAGTGGCACCCGCATCCGGAGCGTGTGGCGCGGGCTTTGGCACGACACAAGGCGGCAGCGGTCGCTCAACGGCGGCCAGGGGACTGGGTGGTGGCCGCAGATACGGTCGTGGTGTTCCGTGGTCGCCTGCTCGGGAAGCCAGAGACAGCGGAGGACGCCCGGGCGATGTTGCAGCTGCTGCGCGGTCGCTGGCACCGGGTGATCACGGGGGTCGCGGTTGCGCGGGGAAGGCGCCTGTGGGTGGATCACGCCACGACCTGGGTGCGGATGCGTGCGTACTCGGAGGCGGACATTGCGGCGAGCATTGCGCGGGGTGAGCCCTTTGACAAGGCGGGTGGGTATGCGATTCAGGATCCGGATCTGCGGCCGGTCGCGGAGTGGCGGGGCTGCTACTGTAATGTGGTGGGGCTCTCGATCTGGTTGACCTGGCGGCTGCTGCGGCGGAGTGGGTGGGAGTTGCCACGGCCGGCCCAACTCCCTGACGTGTGCCGAACCTGTCCACTGGCGTTCGCACAGGAATGACTGCTCAGGGAGTCGCAGGAGGTTGCGTTCTGGTATTGCGTTTCGGTGGTGAAGTTCCAATTCCCCACGTCATGGGGATTTGCGTATTGCCTTGATTTGGTGCGAAGCGCTGCCTTTCAGTTGGTCGTTGGAATGCTGTCTTGACAAGACGAGTATGCTGCGGTAGGATTTCTGTCTGAGTGTCGGAGCGAGTGCGTACGGACGCGACTGGGTGAGGCGTGCAGGGTAGCGGTAGTCCACAACCTCAGATGCGGCAGGCGAGCGGGCCTCTGGATTCAGCCCGAATCCAGAGGCCTTTTTTATGGGCTCCTGCACTCCTGCTCCGTGGTGGCCGCGTCATCGACCCGACGCAGGGGATCGATGAGCGTGCGGATGTGCTCGTTCGTGACGAAAAGGTCGTTGCGATTGAGCCGCGCCTCCCGATCCCGGATGACGCGCGAGTGATCGACGTGCAGGGGCTGATCGTCGCTCCGGCCTTCGTCGACGTGCACGTGCATCTTCGTGATCCAGGTTTTCCCGAGAAGGAGACGTTGGAGACAGGTGCTGCGGCAGCGGCAGCCGGTGGCTTTGCCACGATCTGCTGCATGCCCAACACGGATCCCCCGTTGGACACTCCAGAGCGCGTGCGCGACATCGTCGAACGGGCACGGGAGCTACCGGTGCGCGTTTACCCCATCGGGGCGATTTCGCGCGGTCGCCGGGGAGAGGAGTTAGCCGACCTGGTTGGGATGGCCGAGGCGGGCGCAGTTGGCTTTTCGGACGACGGTGACAGCACGCGGAGTGCACGAGTGCTACGGGCGGCGCTGGAGACGAGCCGTACGCTCGGGCGACCCATCATGGTGCACTGCGAAGAGTGGACGCTCGCGGCGGGTGGGGTTGTGCACGAAGGGCCGGTTGCCCAGCGACTTGGCCTCCCTGGGATCCCGGCCGCGGCGGAGGAAATCGTGCTGCTGCGCGATCTGGAACTGGCGCGCTTGACCGGTGGCTGGCTGCACGTCCTGCACCTGACGACAGCGCGAGGGCTCGCCATGGTGCGGCGGGCGAAGCGTGATGGCGTGCGTGTGACGGTCGAGGTGACCCCGCACCATCTGTTGCTGACTGATGAGTGGGTGGCTGGGGTGCGGCGGTTTGCTGGTGAAGAGGAAGCGCAACGAGCTGGACCGTGTCCAGATCCGAACGCCAAGGTCAATCCGCCCTTGCGGCCAGAAGAAGATGCGTTGGCTTTGCAGGCCGGCCTACGCGACGGCACGATCGACCTCATTGCGACCGATCATGCCCCGCATCACCAGCAGGATAAGCCGAGCGATCTCCGTCGTGCCGCATTCGGCATGGTTGGCCTCGAGCTGGCACTTCCGCTCTTACTGCGCCTCGTCCGCGCCGGATCACTGACGCTACGCGAACTGATCGAGTTCCTTTCTTGTCAGCCAGCGCAACTGTTTGGCCTGCCAGGAGGAACGCTCAGGCCGGGTTCCCCGGCCGATGTTGTGGTGTTCGATCCGGAGATTCGCTGGCAGGTCACGCGCGAGACGCTGCGCTCGCGGAGCGCGAATACGCCACTCCTGGGACTCACGCTGCACGGGCGCGCGCTCTTGACAATCGTCGGAGGGAAGGTGGTCTATGTCGATACGCACTTTGTGGACCGGTGCACTCGTCTTGGAGGACGGCCGGATCTTTCCGGGCACCCCGTTCGGGGCGCGCCGCAACGCTGAGGGCGAAGCCGTCTTCACCACTGTCATGACTGGCTATCAAGAGGTGGTCACTGACCCCTCTTTTTATGGGCAGATCGTCTGTATGACCTACCCACTTATCGGCAATTACGGCATCTGCGATGAGGATGAACAGTCACGGCGCCCGTGGGTGGCTGGGCTGGTAGTGCGCGAGTATTGCGACCAGCCGAGTCACTGGCGCGCGCAGGGCACGCTGGGCGAGTACCTGGAGCGCTGGGGGATCCCTGGACTCGCCGGGGTCGATACTCGGGCGCTCACTCGGCATCTCCGCCTGCACGGGACAATGCGAGCCGTACTGGTGAGCGACCGCACCGGCCTCTCAGACGAAGAGCTTTGCGAGATGGCGCGTCGTGCCTGGACACCGGACGTGGAAGATGTCGTGCCTGCCGTCCGAGGAGAGCGTACGACCTTTGGCCCAGCGGATGCGCCACACATTGTCGTGATTGACTGCGGTGTGAAGCACAACATCCTCGCTTCACTTCGCCGGCGTGGTGTGCGACTGACCGTGCTTCCCTATGGTGTGCGGGCAGCTGAGGTGCTCGAACTCGATCCTGACGGGGTCGTGGTCTCGCCTGGTCCGGGTGACCCAACGCAGGCACGCCAGGCGGTTAAGACGGTGCGCGAGCTTGCGCACTCTGGCGTGCCGTTCTTCGGCATCTGTCTCGGCCACCAGCTCCTTGCACTCGCGGCTGGTGCCAAGACGACCAAGCTCGTCTTCGGGCACCGCGGAGGGAACCATCCAGTGAAAGATCTCCTGACTGGTCAGGTCCGCATCACCTCGCAGAATCATGGCTACTGCGTCGAAGCAACCAGCGTGCCGACCGAGCAGGGCTGGCTAGTCTGGATGGTGAACGTGAACGACGGGACGGTGGAAGGTCTCCGGCATCAGGAGTTGCCAGTACTCAGCGTCCAGTTTCACCCGGAGGGAGCACCAGGGCCGCAAGACAGTCAGGACCTCTTTGATGCCTTCCTGGAACTGGTGCGGCAGCGCTGGCAGGCGCGCATGACGCAGCCAGCGCTCCTCGCCGGAGAGGGGGTGTAAGGATGGCCCGCCGACCAATTGTTTCCAGCGTGCTTGTGATCGGCTCGGGACCGATCGTCATCGGCCAAGCAGCCGAGTTTGACTATTCGGGGAGCCAAGCACTCCGGGCGTTGCGCGAGGAAGGAGTCCGCACCATCATCGTCAACTCCAACCCAGCGACCATCATGACCGACGAGGACATGGCTGATGCCGTCTACATCGAGCCGTTGACGGTCGAAGTACTCGAGCGGATCATCGCGCGCGAGCGTCCGGAGGGGCTTTTGGCCACACTTGGCGGCCAGACGGGGCTGAACCTCGCCGTCGCGCTGGCTGAGGCGGGAGTGCTCGATCGGTACGGTGTGCGGCTCCTGGGGACGCCACTGGAGGCGATTCGCAAGGCGGAGGACCGTCAGCTCTTCAAGGAGTTGCTGCTGGAGATCAACGAGCCGGTGCTAGAGAGTGTCACGGCCTACAGTGTCGACGAGGCGCTGCGCTTTGCCGAGGAAGTGCCACTCCCGCTCATCGTGCGACCGGCCTTCACGCTTGGTGGGACAGGTGGCGGGATTGCCTTCACTCGTGAGGAACTGATCGCCCTGGTCCAGCGCGGCCTCGCGGCGAGTCCTATCGGCCAGGTGCTCGTCGAACGGAGCCTTCTCGGTTGGAAAGAGATCGAGTACGAGGTGATGCGGGACGCGAACGATACCTGCATCACGGTCTGCAATATGGAAAACCTCGATCCCATGGGCGTGCACACCGGCGATAGCATCGTGGTTGCACCTTCGCAGACGCTGAGCGACCGTGACTATCAAATGCTGCGCAGTGCCGCGCTGAAAATCATTCGGGCCCTCGGCATTGTCGGCGGGTGCAACATTCAGTTCGCACTCGATCCTCGCTCCGATCAGTACTACGTCATCGAGGTCAACCCGCGGGTCAGTCGGAGCTCGGCTCTGGCCTCGAAAGCCACTGGTTACCCGATTGCCCGGATCGCGGCCAAGCTGGCGATTGG
This sequence comes from Thermomicrobium sp., assembly GCA_034435855.1. Taxonomy (GTDB): domain Bacteria; phylum Chloroflexota; class Chloroflexia; order Thermomicrobiales; family Thermomicrobiaceae; genus Thermomicrobium. The sequence continues at coordinate 12,173 of DAOTWO010000135.1, forward strand.
GCGTACCCTCGATGAGTTGCCCAATCCGGTGACGGGGAAGACCATGGCCTCGTTTGAGCCAGCACTTGACTACTGTGTGGTCAAGATTCCGCGCTGGCCCTTTGACAAATTCCGCCATGGCGATCGAACGCTCGGCTCACAGATGAAGGCGACTGGCGAGGTCATGGCCATTGACCGCTGCTTTGAGGCGGCGCTGCAAAAGGCGGTGCGTGGCCTCGATTCAGATCAGGCTGACTTACTGTGGGAAGATCCAACTTGGCAGGATGAGGAGGCACTGAAGCACGCGCTGCGGGTGCCGACCGATCTACGGCTCTGGGCGGTCGCTGCTGCGGTTCGCCGCGGTTGGGACCCGGATGAGATCAGCGCCCTCAGCGGGATCGATCCCTGGTTTGTTCGGGCAATCCAGCGAATTGTCGCCCTAGAAGCGCCCCTCGCCCGCGATGAACTCACGCCAGATCTCCTCTGGGAGGCAAAGCGGCTTGGGTACGGTGACCGCACAATCGCTGCCCTGCGCGGTACCACGGAGCGGGCGGTGCGGGAGCTCCGGTGGAGCTGGGGCATCGTGCCAGTCCACAAGCTCGTCGATACCTGCGCTGCCGAGTTTGCGGCCGAGACGCCGTACTTCTACGCCACCTATGAGGATGAGGATGAGGCACCACAGCTCCCGCCTCCGAAGACGGTGGTGATCGGGGCCGGGCCAATCCGGATTGGTCAGGGAATCGAGTTTGATTACTGCAGCGTGAAAGCGGCACAGGCGCTGCACCGGGCCGGTGTCGCAGCGATCATGCTGAACAACAACCCGGAGACGGTCTCGACCGATTTCGATGCTTCCGACCGGCTCTACGTCGTCCCGCTTGATGCCGAGTCAGTGCTGGATGTGGTGCTCCATGAGGCAGCCGGACGTCTGGACGCGGTTCCACCAGTCGTCGTGCAATTCGGCGGGCAGACAGCGATTAACCTCGCTGGGGAACTCGCAGCGGCGGGAGTGCCGATTCTCGGCACCGATCAGGAGGCGATCGATATCGCAGAAGACCGCCGACGGTTCGAGCGCTTCCTCCGCGAGCTGGGTATTCCGCAGCCACCGGGTGCTGGCGTGCTGAGCCTTGAGGAGGCACTCGCCGTGGCCGAGCACATCGGGTATCCCGTGCTCGTTCGGCCATCGTATGTCCTCGGTGGGCGAGCGATGGAGGTAGTGTACCGGCGCGAGCAGCTCGAACGGTATTTGGAGACGTCAGGTGCTTTTGCTAGCCGCCGTCCGGTGCTGATCGACAAGTATCTCGATGGAGTCGAGCTCGAGGTCGACGCGCTCGCCGACGGGCGCGAGGTGCTGATCCCCGGCGTCATGCAGCACATCGAGCGTGCAGGAGTGCATTCTGGAGATAGCTTCGCAGTGTATCCGGCCGTTGAGCTTCCGCACGAGCACGTCGAGACGCTCGTTCGCTATACCACCGAGATTGCGCTGGCGCTCGGCGTGCGAGGACTCATGAATATCCAGTTCGTGTTGCACGGTGAAACCATCTACGTCCTGGAAGTCAATCCGCGCGCCTCACGGACCATCCCCTTCTTGAGCAAGGTGACCGGTGTGCCGATGGTCGAGGTTGCGACGCGAATCCTGCTTGGCCAGACGCTCGCCGAGCAGGGGTATCGCGGTGGACTCTGGCCACGCCAGCCATTGGTGGCGGTGAAGGCGCCGGTCTTCTCCATGGCCAAGTTGCACGGTGTGGATGTGCAGCTCGGCCCGGAGATGAAGTCGACCGGTGAGGCGATGGGGATCGACCGCACGTTCGAGGCGGCGCTGGCCAAGGCGTTCTTGGCGGCCGGACTCGCGATCCCGCGCGGAGCTCCGGTCCTGCTCAGCCTCGCTGACGAGGACAAGCCGGCCGGCGTCGAGCTCGCTCGCGCGTTGGTCGAGCTTGGTTACCCCATCGTTGCAACCGAAGGGACAGCAGCATATCTTCGTTCGCGTAGTGTCCCGGTTGAACTCGTGGTGCGCCACATTGGGCATGGGCATCCGGATGTCCTTGAAGTGATCCTTGATCGGACAGTACGCGGGGTGATCAACACGCCGGGACAGGACGAGGGGACCATCCAGGATGGCTTCCTGATCCGGCGTGCGGCGGTGGAGCGCGGCATGCCGTGTCTGACCTCGCTTGACACGGCACGGGCATTGGTGCGGGCGTTGCTCGGTTGCACGACGTACACGGTGCAACCGTTGCCCGCGTACCGCACTCGGGAAACGGTGGCGGCTCTTGCCTGAGGGGGACCGATGCGTTGGTGGGTCGCTGGACTCGTGCTCGTGCCGGTCGCCGTCGTCCTCGAGGTGTTGCATGCGCCACCGTTGGCTGTTCTGCTCACCTCGGCGGCGGCACTGGTACCCCTCGCCGCCTTGCTGGGTCGAGCGACTGAAGAGGTAGCAGCACGCACTGGTCCTTTTGTTGGTGGTCTGCTCAATTCGACACTGGGGAACGCTGCGGAGTTGATCATTGCCCTGGCCGCGCTACGTGCTGGACTACACGAACTCGTCAAGGCATCGATCTCGGGATCCATTCTTGGAAACCTGCTACTCATCCTCGGGGCGAGTCTACTGGTTGGAGGGCTTCGTCACGGGCTCCAGCAGTTCAATGCGCACTTGGCCGGCGTTAGCGCCACAATGATGACGCTCGCGGTGGTGCTGCTGCTCGTCCCCGGGCTTTTCACCCTGGGCCCCACACCGGTGCACGGCGCAGCGGTCGAGTGGATGAGTATTGGCCTTGCGGTCGTCCTTGCGGTGATCTACGTGCTGTACCTCGTGTACACGCTGCGAATGGGTGGCCCGGTGACCGAGCATGCACATGCGACCTGGTCGTTACCGCGTGCGATCGCCGTCCTGGTAGGTTCCACACTTGGCGTCGTGGTGATGAGCGAGGTGCTGGTCGGTGCAGTTGAGCCAGTGGTCGAGGCGACTGGCGTCTCCGAGTTCTTTCTTGGTGTCGTCCTGGTGCCACTCGTTGGGAACGTGGCCGAACACTTTGTCGCTGTCCAAGTGGCTGGGCGAAACCAGATGGACTTAAGTCTTGGGATCGCCTATGGGTCGAGTTTGCAAATCGCGCTTGTTGTGACGCCGGTGCTCATCTTCGCGAGTCTTGCGACGAGCCAGCCGATGTCCCTTGTCTTCAATGTTTACGAACTGGTCGCACTCTTGGGAGCGGTACTGGTCTCTTCGCTGATCGCTGTCGATGGCCGCTCACACTGGCTTGAAGGGGCAATGCTCTTGGCTGTCTATGCGGGGCTAGCGGTCGGCTTTTTCTTCCTTCCGTAGCGGTGCGCTGCTGCTCGGCACGGGGAAGAGCGCTCAGACCAGGCGCAGCGAGGGATCTGGCTCCGCGTCGGATCATGTTGCTGGCCGTGTCACCCAGGGTAGCGCGACGGCTGGACGGCGCACGCCTGCGCGCTTGTGCGAGGAGCAGGACGGCAGGGGCGCTACAGGGGCCTCCGCTCGGGTGATCACCCTGGGAGACGGGAGCGATTTGAGGAGTGGAGGTGAGGCTGGTGTATGTGTTAGCCGACGAAGGAACGACCAAGAAGCTCGTGAGTCTCCTGGGCGAGGTTGGTGCGTTGCTGGACGGTCACTTCCTCCTCGCGTCAGGGCGACATAGCGACCGCTATGTGGAGAAGTTCGCGTTGTTACGCTGGCCACGACGGGTGGAGGAAGTCTGCCGCGAGCTCCTTGCCCGGTTACCCTGGAGCAGCATTGAGGCGGTGGTCGGGCCGACTACTGGTGGAATTCTGCTCGCGTTCGAGTGTGCGCGCCAGTTGGGTGTGCAGGCGGCCTATGCCGAGCGGGAGGCCGAGGGGAGCGCGCGCCGGGTCATCCGCCGCGGAACCCGTTTCGTGCCAGGAACGCGCGTGCTTGTGATCGACGATGTGCTTACAACAGGGGGCTCGGTGCGTGAGACACTTCGTGCGCTCGCCGAACACCCGGTCGAGGTCGTCGGTGTGGCGGT
>DAOTWO010000136.1:0-2442 GCA_034435855.1 Thermomicrobium sp.
ATATTAGGGAAGCCGTACGAGCAAATCCTCGCTGAATTCATGGGATTGGACCACCGGGAGCCAGCGTCGCTGACGGAAGGCGGCACCCTTGGTTACACCGGTGATGTCAAGTACCACATGGGAGGTGTGCGCGCCTCCGGGGAACTCCAGGTCATCCTCGCAAACAATCCCAGCCGTCTCGAATTTATCAATCCGGTCGTAGAAGGGATGGCACGCGCCCTCCAGGATCGCCGCACCGAGCCGGGCTTCCCCGTTCAAGACGTGGACGCCTGTCTTCCCATCCTCATCCACGGTGACGCAGCGTTCCCAGGCGAGGGTATCGTCGCTGAAACGCTCAATATGAGCGGTATTCCCGGCTACTCAACCGGCGGGACACTCCACATCATCGTGAATAATCAACTTGGGTACACAACCGAGCCACAGGAAGGACGCTCCACGTTCTACGCTTCTGATCCAGCCCGCGGGTTCGAGATCCCTGTCTTCCACGTCAACGCCGAGGATCCCGAAGCCTGCTTGACCGCGGCGCGGTTGGCCTTTGCCTACCGTCAACGTTTCCACAAGGATGTCCTCATCGATCTCATCGGGTATCGCCGCTATGGGCACAACGAAGGCGACGAGCCTTCCTTCACTCAGCCAGTGATGTATCGCCAAATTGGTCAGCACCCCACGGTTCGCGAGCTTTGGGCACGTCAACTCATCGCCCAAGGAATCGTGACCGAGGAGGAGGTGGCTGCACTCGAGCAGCGCTACTTTGCACAGCTGCAGGAGATCCGGCAAAAGCTGCTCAGCCAGGCCACTGGCCCGCGGCACGGTAACGGGGCATCCAACAACGGTCGCAGTACCATCGTCGTGCCAACTGCCGTACCACTCGAACAGCTCAAAGAGTTCAATCGTCAGGCACACACGCTGCCTGCTGGCTTCAACTTGAACCCCAAGCTACGCCGCCAGCTCCAGCGACGACTTGAGGCCGTCGAACGTGAAGAGGCAATTGATTGGGCCCATGCCGAACTTCTCGCGTTCGCCTCACTTCTCGCCGAGGGTGTTCCAATCCGGTTGACGGGGCAGGACACCATTCGTGGAACATTCAGCCAGCGCCATGTCGCCTTCTACGATTTCGAGACCGGAGAACGGGTGATCCCGTTGCAGGCAATGCCTGCTGCGCGGGCCAGTTTCGCCGTCTACAACAGTCCACTCTCCGAAGCCGGACCGCTCGGTTTCGAGTACGGTTACAGCGTCCAGGCACCTGAAGCGCTCGTCCTCTGGGAGGCACAGTTCGGTGACTTTGCGAACGTCGCCCAAGTCATTATCGACCAGTTCATCGTCAGTGGTTGGGCGAAGTGGCGGCAACGATCGGCATTGGTGCTGCTCCTTCCCCACGGCTATGAGGGACAGGGCCCTGAGCACTCCAGTGCCCGCCTGGAGCGGTTCCTCCAGCTCGCTGCCGAGGACAATGTGCGGATTGTCAACTGCACCACGGCAGCCCAGTACTTCCACCTCCTCCGGCGTCAGGCAGCCCTACGAACCGTTGATCCACGTCCTCTGATCGTGATGACGCCGAAGAGCTTGCTTCGGCACCCAAAGGCGATGTCTCCAGTGCGCGAACTTGCTGAGGGGGGGTTCCACCCGGTTCTCGACGCCCCGACGGCTGCGAATCGCCGCAGCGATGTGACGCGGTTGATCCTCTGCAGCGGTAAGGTCTACGTCGATCTCGTGGCAAGCCCGTTGTTCTCCGAAGCACGACATGTCGCAATCGTCCGCGTCGAGGAACTCTATCCGTTTCCTGAAGAGGAGCTCGCAACCGTCATCGCACGCTACCCCAATGCGCGCGATGTGGTATGGCTTCAGGAAGAACCCAAGAACATGGGAGCCTGGACGTTCGTGCAGCCACGCTTGCAGCCACTGCTCGGCGACCGGACACTGCGTTACATTGGCCGACCGGAGCGTGCAAGTCCGGCCGAAGGACTTGCTGAAATGCACGAGCAGGAGCAAGCACGGATTGTTGCGGAGGCCTTCGCTGGTGTTCCCGAGCCAGCTCTACCGGCCTAAGTCGAACATGAGGGTGGACAATGGCGATCGAAGTGCGTGTGCCGCAGATGGGGGAGTCGATCGTCGAGGCCGTCATCGGCGCTTGGCGGAAGCGCGAGGGTGAACCGGTCGCGGTCGGTGACGTACTCGTCGAACTCGAGACAGAAAAAGTTAATGTTGAGGTTACTGCTGACCAGGCTGGAATACTCGAGCGCATCATGAAACGGGAGGGCGAAACCGTCACAGTTGGCGAAGCCATTGCAATCATCGCCGAAGCAGCCGAGGCCGCGGCGCCCACAGCCGGTGCTGCAGTCGCCACCGCCGCGCCGAGTCCCACGGCGGCAGCCGAAGTTCCGACCGCACCACCGTCTGCCCCCGCACCCGTTACGCCGGGTGCAGCACCGATGGTTCGTGCCA
>DAOTWO010000137.1:0-14143 GCA_034435855.1 Thermomicrobium sp.
ACGATCATCACCAGTGGTCGGGGAATCGGTGTCGTTGTCGCCACCGGTCCTGCGACCGAACTCGGCAAGATTGCCCAGTTAGCGCGAGGTGAGGCGCAGCCGGAGACACCGTTGCAACGTCAAATGGCGCGCTTTGCTCGTCTCGTTGCCCTTTTCGTCGTCATCGGGATCGGAGTGATCAGTGCGTTCGGGCTGCTGCGCGGCGATCCCTTGGTTCTCCTCTTCAAATTCGCGGTCGGCGCAGCGGTCGCAATCGTCCCCGAAGGGCTCCCGATCGTCCTGACACTGGTCTTCGCGGTGAGTGCCCAACGCATGGCTCGACGCCGTGCCATCGTCCGGCAGCTCGCCGCCGTTGAGACACTCGGAAGTACCACGGTCATTGGGTCAGACAAGACGGGGACCCTCACCGAGAACCGGATGACCGCTCACTCCATCTGGGCGGCCGGAGAGCTCCTCAGCCTGACCTCGCCACATGATGGAAGTGAGCACGCCCAGACACTCCGCGTGCCAGTTCACGACCTCCACAGGTACTCGTTCTGGCATCTCCCTCCAGCAGCCCGCGTCCTGCTCACTGGCGTGCTGGCGAATGAGGCAACACTCGTGCCGAGGGAAGAAACCGAACAGGAACTGGAGGGAATCGGTGACCCGACCGATATCGCCCTCCTGGTCGCGGGTGCTCATGCTGGCCTCGTCCGTGAAGAAGTTGAGCAGGTGTACCCCATCGTCGCGGTTGTCCCTTTCGAACCGGAACGGCGCTTCGCTGCTGTGGTCTCGCGGGTGGGGGACACATTGTATCTGTTCGCCAAAGGCGCACCGGAACGCATCATGGAGATGTGCTCAAGTTGGTCCACTCCCACGGGGACGGCACCGTTGGATGCAGAGCAGATTCTCGCTGCGGCCCAGGATCTTGCCGCTCAGGGGCTCCGCGTCCTCGGTTTCGCCGCTGGTCCGATTGCACCGGAGACAGCTGAACGGCTCGAGGAACTGCTGCAGCCGCATGACCTCACCTTCCTCGGGCTCGTCGGCCTGTGGGATCCGCCCCGCCCGGGTGTGCGAGAAGCGATCGCACAGTGTACTGAGGCAGGCATTCGCGTCGTGATGATTACCGGCGATCATGCGGCGACAGCTGCGGCGATTGCCGAGCATCTTGGGATTGCTGCACGCCAGAATGGGGTTCTAACTGGTCGCGAGCTTCAACGATTGTCGGACGAGGAGCTCCGTGAGGCGGTCCGACGCGTCTCGGTCTTTGCCCGAGTCGAACCGGAACAGAAACTGCGTATCGTGCGAGCCCTGCAGGCGAACGGCGAGACGGTCGCGGTTACCGGCGATGGGGTCAACGATGCACCAGCACTGCGCGCCGCCGAAATCGGTGTCGCGATGGGGAAGAGCGGAACGGATGTCGCACGGGAAGCCGCCGATATCGTCCTGACCGACGACAACTTTGTGACGATTGTCGCGGCCGTCGAAGAGGGACGAGGAGCCTTCGACAACCTTCGTAAAGCCACGTTCTTCCTTATCTCTACCGGCGCCGCGATGATCTTTGTCCTCCCCTTCGCGATCCTCGCCAACTGGCCTCTCCCTTTCTATCCTGCACAATTGCTCTGGCTCAACTTGGTCACCAACGGCCTTCAAGACGTTGCCATGGCATTCGAGCCCAAAGAGCCCGGCCTCATGCGCCGCCGGCCCCGGCCGCGCCGGGAGGGGATCCTTTCCCCGCTGCTGTGGGAACGCACCCTGCTGAGTGGGCTCGTGATGGCAGCTGGAACCCTTTACCTCTTCGACTGGACACTCCGGGCTACCGGTTCACTCGATCTCGCGCGGACAGTGGCACTCACGACGATGGTCATCTTCCAGAACTTCCAGGTAGGGAACGCACGGTCCAGCACCCGTTCCCTCTTCCGGATGAGTCCGATCTCGAACCGCGTGCTCTTTGTTGCCGTCCTCGCAGCATTCGGCATCCACGTGGCTGCACTCTATCTCCCAATTACCCAGTTCGTGCTCCGCGTTGAGCCGATCCCACTCGAGATCTGGCCGCGCATCATTGCCATCGCTGCGACGATCCTCGTGACGGTGGAGCTCCACAAGCTGATCCGTCGGCGCTGGCCGCGTCGAGACTCCTGGGAGGCAAGTCACACCCAGACGCCCGAGACTCCAGTGCAACCAGCGCCGACTGCACGCGCTCTTAGCTGACCTCGTGGGGCGCCAATGATGTGCGGGAAGACACACACTCAGCGGAATGTCTCGTACGGAGTCTAGAAGCAGTGCACGGGTCCGACAGCTCGACGAGCCATGAACCTGCCTGGCACGTGCAAACGGTAGCCGAAGTTCTTGGTGCCCTCAAGAGTTCACCATACGGGCTCTCCATCGCCGAGGTGCGGAAACGTCTCAACCAGTATGGCCCGAACCAGATCGCGGAAGCACCGCCGCCCAACCCGCTGGCCATCGTTGCTCACCAATTCGCCAGTCCCCTGATCATCACATTGGCGCTGGCCGCGCTCGCCGCCGGCCTTCTCGGCGAATGGATCGATGCAGCAGTGATCGTCGCCGCTCTCGTGATCAATGCCTTGTTCGGGTTCCTCCAGGAATGGCGTGCCGAATCTGCGATCCGTTCACTCCTGCGCTATCTTGCGCCCAAGGCCCGCGTTCTCCGTGACGGTCGCGAACAAATCGTCGATAGTAAGGAACTTGTCCCCGGGGACATCGTGTTGCTCGAGTCGGGCGTTCGCGTACCGGCCGATCTCCGACTCCTTGCCACCAGCGCTCTGCTGATCGACGAATCGGTGCTCACCGGCGAATCAACCCCAGTCGCAAAGCGACCCGATCCGGTCGCCGCTGACACGCCGGTGGCCGATCGGACCTGCATGGCGTACCTCGGGACCGTGGTAACGAGTGGTCGAGGGCGAGGCATCGTCGTCGCCACGGGAAGCCGTACCGAGGTCGGTCGCGTCGCTGCCATTGCCCAGCAGGAAGTCGCACCCCCTACCCCCTTGCAGCAGCACCTCGCGCGCTTTGCGCGGACGGTGGCCGTGCTCGTGCTGCTGGGGATCTTCAGCATTGGAGCCTTCGGCCTCCTCCGTGGTGACGAGCTCGGAACAATTCTTGTCTTCGCCGTTGGCGCGGCGGTGGCGATTGTCCCCGAAGATCTTCCGGTTATTCTCACGATCGTTTTCGCCGTCAGCGTCCAGCACATGGCACGCCGGAACGCGATCGTCCGGCATCTCCCGGCCGTTGAGACACTTGGGAGTACGACGGTGATCGGCTCCGATAAGACGGGCACGCTCACAGAAAACCGCATGACCGTCCGGTTCCTCTGGGCTGCAGGCCAGCGGAGGGAAATCGGGTCGGGTTCTCTGAAACACCTGACCGAGTCACCAGCTGTTCATCGCTCAGCTCAGGCATCCGGTTTCGAAGCACTTTGGAAAACGCTTGAACCCCATGCACTCGTGCTCCTTGCTGGCGTCCTGGCCAACGAAGCACAACTCACTCCAGCCACTGAACTCGATCGCGAAGGGGTCGGCGATCCGATCGACATTGCCCTGCTTGTCGCGGCACGGCAGGAACTCGCTGACCCGAACACGCTTCGTGCGCAGTTCCCCTTGCTGGCGATGCTCCCGTTTGAACCAGAACGGCGGTTTGCCGCCGCACTCTGCACCGTTGGAGAGCAACCGACGGTCTTCGTGAAGGGGGCTCCTGAGCGCGTCGTCGAGATGTGCACATGCTGGCTCAGCAGCACCGGCCCGGCTCCACTCGCCCCACAACAGATTGCGGACGCGGCTGCCGAGCTCGCGCACGCCGGTTTTCGCGTCCTCGGGCTCGCCGCAGGAGCCGTGGAGGGAAACGACGAATCGGTCTTCGCACAGCTCAGCGAGCTCGTCTTTCTCGGGCTGGTTGCCTTCTGGGATCCACCACGCCCAGGCGTGAAGGAGTCGATCGCCCAGTGTCATGCAGCCGGCATCCGTGTGCTGATGATTACCGGTGATCACGCCGGAACCGCTGCGGCGCTCGCAGCCGAACTCGGTATTGCCCTGCCCGGAAGCCCTGTCCTCACCGGACGGGAGCTTGCCGAGCTCGACGAGGCACAACTCCGCGAGCGGGTTCGCACCGTCAACGTGTACGCCCGCATCGAGCCGGAGCAGAAATTGCGCATTGTGAGGGCACTCCAAGCTCTCGGCGAAACCATTGCGGTCACGGGTGACGGCGTGAACGACGCCCCTGCTTTACGAGCAGCTGATGTCGGCATCGCGATGGGCAAAAGTGGAACCGATGTTGCGCGTGAAGCCGCCGACATGGTGCTCGCCGACGACAACTTCGTCACGATCGTGGCGGCGATCGAGGAAGGTCGTGCTGCGGCGGACAACCTGCGCAAAGCGACCTTCTTCCTGCTCTCCACTGGCGCGGCGACCGCGTTCCTTTTGCCCATGGCTCTCTTCCTTGGGTGGCCGCTCCCTCTTTATCCGGCACAGCTTCTCTGGCTCAACCTGGTCACAAACGGTGTACAAGATATCGCGCTCGCCCTCGAACCGAAGGAGCCAGATCTTTTGAGACGTCGCCCGCGTCCCCGCCGGGAGGGGATCCTGTCGATGCTCCTGTGGGAACGCATCGCCCTAAGCGGTCTCGTCATGGCGCTCGGGACACTTTGGATTTTCCAGTGGACGCTGGAGCGTTTTGGCTCACTCGACCTCGCCCGGACGGTTGCACTCACAACAATGGTGCTCTACCAGACGTTCCAAGTCGGCAATGCGCGCTCCAGCGGGCGTTCAGTCTTCCAGCTTCACCCCTTGTCCAACCACTTCCTCTTCCTCGCCACGGCTGCAGCATTGCTGCTCCACATCGTGGCCCTTCACACACCACTGCTGCAGTTCGTGCTCCGGGTTCAGCCAATCCCACTGGAACTCTGGCCACGCATGGTCGTGCTGGCAGCGAGCATCGTCGTCGCTGTGGAACTGCATAAGATGATCCGCCGGCGCTGGCCATACCCTTCCTGGGAGCTGAGCAGTACTCTCGCCACCTCCACGACGCCGACTCCATCATCCGATAGCTGATCGCCAGGCCGAGGCTTGATGCCAACACGACCAGTAACGCACCAGGGTCGAGCAGGCGATGTCATGACTCTGCCTGGCTGAGCGCGCCGCGAACCACCAGGGCGGTCAGCACCACCGCGAAGAGGTTCCCGACCAGGACCGCGGGCTCCGCGTACGCGAGCAAGGGCCCACTGCCCTTCACCACCTCCAGAATGAAGAGGATCACCATGGTAAAGGCATGACTGCCAAGGAGGTTTCCCACCACCGGGTCGTTGGATTCAGCGCGTATCCCAGCAATCGAGACGGCAATTTCGGGCAACGAGGTGACCACTGCCAGGACGCTGAGTCCGAAAAACCCAGTCGTCACCCCGGTCTGCTCGACAAGCTCCGTCGCCGCCCCGATGAGTAATCGCGCCGCGAGGACCACGACGAGCGTCGCTGCGGCAAAGCAGGCGGCATCTTCCGAGAGCCTGAAACGCATCTGGCTGAGTGTCGCTCCGACCGGTACTGGTAGTACCACACGCGGCGCGTCACGTGCAGCAACCACGCTCCCCACAGGGAGGCAAGGCCAATGAGGACCGTGGCCCATCCGACGCCGCAAGGGGCAAGCTGCGACGGAGTAACGATCCCAAGCGCAGCGAGGGCGAGGATAATGATCGACAGGATTCCGGCCATCGCCGGATCAATAATCACCCGAGTGAGAATCCGTACCCAGGGAGTCAGAAGGTCAGCGACTGCCAGCACCAGCATGGTGCACAGACACGAGACGAAAAGATCACCGGTCGCGAAATTTGCAGCGCCACTCCGCACTGCGATCACATCGACGAAGAGTTCCGGCAGTGAGCTTGCGCCAGGGAGGAGGATGGCACCGATCGACGCGTGCCCGAACACAGTGTGCTCGGCCAGTTTCTCAGCCCGCCGCGTCAATTCCCAGCCACCACAACAGAAGCCGTGCTGAGACTGAACACGACAAGCGTTCCCTGCACGCTGGCCGTCTCCTCGACGTCGTGCCAGAAGCGATGTCAGAGTGTCCTCAACGGCGCACGCCCTCGTAGAGGAGCTCCCGTGTGCGCGCTGCCACCTCGTCCGGATCGACCTGGACACGCGCCACGCCGGTCTCGATCGCCGCGCGAGCGACTGCCGCCGCCACAGCGGGTGGGACGTTCAGATCCAGGCTATCGGGGATGACAAACTGTGGGGAAAGCTGGCGCGGCGTCACCAGCTCAGCGATCGCCTGTGCTGCAGCCAGCTTCATGGCATCGTTAATGTCCCGAGCACGCACATCGAGGGCTCCACGGAAGACACCAGGGAAAGCGAGCGAGTTATTCACCTGGTTCGGGAAATCAGAGCGGCCAGTCGCCACGACGAGCGCACCGGCCTCGTAGGCAAGGTCTGGGTGAATTTCTGGATCGGGATTCGCCAAGGCGAAGACAATGGGGCGGGAGGCCATCGTCCGGATCATTTCCGGCGTGAGGATATTCGGACTAGACAGCCCGATAAAGGCATCCGCTCCAACGAGCGCATCCGCCAGACTCCCTCGCACCCCCGCCTTATTCGTGAGCCGAGCAATCTCCATCTTGTAGCGATTCATCCCTACTTCGCGGTCGCGGTAGATGGCACCGTGGCGGTCGCAGAGCACGATGTCACCAACACCATAGACGAGGAGCAACTTCGCCGTTGCGATCCCAGCCGCGCCGGCGCCGTTGATCACGATCTTCGCTTCACCCAGCGGCGTCCCGCGCAGCTTGAAGGCGTTGAGGAGACCCGCCAAGACTACGATGGCGGTCCCATGCTGGTCATCATGGAAAACCGGCATATCGAGGCGCTCCTTGAGTGCCGCCTCGATTTCGAAGCACCGTGGGGCCGAGATGTCCTCCAGGTTGATACCACCGAACGAGGGCGCAATTGCCGCCACGATGTCGACAATCCGCTCTGGGTCACGCTCAGCGATACAGATCGGGAAGGCCTCAACACCACCCAGCGACTGGAACAGGACGGCCTTCCCCTCCATCACCGGCAGCGCCGCCTGTGGCCCGATGTCCCCAAGGCCAAGCACTGCACTGCCGTCGGTCACAATCGCCACCAGATTTCCCTTGACGGTGAGATCATAGACTGCCTCACGGTGCTGGCGAACTTCTTCGACCGGGGCGAGTGCAGCTGGCGGCAAGTAGAGCAGGTTCAGGATGTGATGGTCACGAACGGGCAGCTTGCTACGGATCTCGAGCACACCGCGGTAGCGCCGGCGAAGGTCAAGCGCCTGCTCGTTTAACGAGCGCGGCCGCCGGGAGCTCACCCGTGGGGGCTCAAAAGCCCCCTCGTAGATGTACCGCCGCGTATTCTCCGCGACCTGCTGCGGATCGACTTCGCGCGTTGCCTCGCCGGTCTCGAGCGCCGCCTGAACCACCGCAGCAGCGATTGCTGGCGCAACGCGGAAGTCGAAGATCTGCGGCACGATGTGCTCCGGCCCACGTTGCTCCGGCGGCACCAGGCTGGCGAGTGCCTCGGCAGCGTAGATGAGCGTCCGCAAGCGAATGTTGCGGGCCCCCGAATCGAGCAGCCCACGGAAGACGCCGGGAAAGACGAGCGAGACATCCATCATGTTTGGGTAGTCTGAACGGCCAGTCGCCACAACCGCCGCACCGGCCTGGCGCGCCAGAGTCGGATCGATCTCCGGCGTCGGCAACGCGAGGGCAAAGACGATTGGATCAGCGGCCATCGACGCCACCATCTCCGGCGTCAAGATGTTTCCTCGCGCCAGCCCAATGAAGACGTCCGCACCCTTCAGCACATCGGCGAGTGAGCCACGTCGCCGTTCTGGGTTCGTTTCCTTGGCCAGATACGCTTTGGCCCAGTTCATCCGGTAGGGACGCCCGAGGTAGATCGCGCCCGCACGGTCGCACACGATGAGGTCCTTCACCCCGACGCGCGTCAGCAGCCGGGCGACCCCGATACCGGCCAAGCCTGCGCCCGCGATCACCACCCGCACCTGGTCCAGTCGCTTGCCGACGACTTCGAGCGCATTTTTCAGCGCTCCCAGGACCAGGATCGCTGTCCCGTGATGCTGATTCGAAAAGACTGGGATCGGTGCGGCCTTGTCCAAGTGGTCCTGAATCGTGAAGCTGTGTGGGGCACGGATATGGTCGAGACAGATCGCTCCAAAGGTTGGGATCAACGAGCGAGCAACTTCGACGATCTCCAAAGGATCAGTCAAGTCGACGCCGATCGGGACGGCGTCCACCCCGGCGAACGTCTTGAAGAGCACGGCCTTGGCCTCGAGCAGTGGTAAAGCCGCCTCAACCGGAGCCCGAGTTGGTCCGAAGAGGTCCGAGGCATCGGTCAAAATCGCCACCGTGTTGCCGCGTCCAGTGAGATCAAAAGACGCAACCTCATCCTGGCTAATGACTCGGCAGGCTTCGGCGACTCCCGGTGTGTAGACGAGGCTGAGCATCGCCCGGTCACGCAGCGGCACTTTGCTCGCGATGCCGATCAGCCCGCGATATTGCCGCCGGTATGCTAATGCTGCATCTGGCTGATCGAGCAGATACATGCCCCACCCCGTTCAGCATGCTCGGACGCTGCGCCCATCGTCGCGGATTGTACGGTGTGCACCACCCTCAGGGCAATCATGCTGTGCAGCGGGCCGTTCACCGGATGCGTTCGGCTGCCGGATGGTGAACCCTGCTCGCTTCCTTCCTGCCAAGACACCAGCACGGCAACTCCACTAGGCATCCCTGCCACGGCACGTCGCCGATGACCCAGAGCGATCGTCCGCCGAACCAAGGTGCCGCACCCAAATGACCTGACCAAACCTGTTTCCGGAGGCCGATTTATTCCGTCTCATCCCGGGTCCCGTAGTCACCCATGGAGCGGTTCGCTGCGCGGTCCCACTCCTGCCGGACAAGCCAACGCTGCAGTTTACCGCTCGCCGTGCGCGGGAGTTCCTCGACGAACCGAATCGCCCGCGGCACCTTGTACCCTGCCAGACGTGTCCGGCACCAGGCGACGAGCTCCTGCTCCGTCGCCTCCATTCCCCGGCGGAGTACAACCGCAGCGACGACTCGCTGCCCCCATTCGACGTCTGGTATCCCCACGACAACCGCCTCAGCGACGGCCGGATGAGCAAGCAGCACCGCCTCGACCTCTCCCGGAAAGACATTCTCACCACCGGTGACAATCAGATCGTCACGCCGGTCGAGGACGTACAGGTACCCCTCTTCATCGAGATAGCCGATATCGCCAGTGCGGAGCCAGCCATCGCAGAAGGCACGGGCAGTCAGGTCGGGCCGTCGCCAATAGCCTGGCGTGACGACTGGCCCCCGCACTTCGATCTCCCCTGGCTCGCCCGGCTCAGCCAAACTGCCATCCGGTCTGACGATACGGAGTACGTTTGGATACAGCGGTTTTCCGGCCGAGCCTAACTTGCGCAGTGCGTCCTCAGGGGCAAGGGTTGCCAGCTGTGATGCAGTTTCCGTCAATCCATACGTCTGCAGCACCGGCAGGCCAATGACAGCGCAGCGCTCAAGCAGTGGGCGTGGTGCTGGTCCTCCGCCAAGCAGGACAGCCCGGAGATGCGCCGGAGAACGCCGCTCGCCGCGCTCTTCGAGTATTCGCCAGAGCATTGTCCCTACGAACGACGCGAGCGTCACCCCACGCTCGATCGCCTCATTGGCCATCACTGCGTCGAACCGCTCGTGCAGTTCAACCGCGAATCCGCCAAGAACGCTGCGAAAAAGAATCGAGAGCCCTCCGACGTGAAAGAGGGGCAAGCAAAGCAGCCAGCGATCGTCTGGCAACACTCCGAGGTTCAGCTGGGAACCAACCGCACTCCACCAGTGATTGCCGTAGGTCAGCAAGACACCTTTCGGGCGATCGGTCGTCCCAGACGTATAGATGAGCGTGTGGACCGCATCGACCTCAACGTCTCGTTGGAGTTCCACCGCTGCCTCCGGCAACCCCGCAAGGTCACGCTCGACATCAACAACCGTCCCTGGCCAGGATGCGACTGCCGCACGCGTCGCCGGCTCGACCAGCACCACATGCGGATCAGCATCAGCCAGCACGGTCAGGAGTTCCTGTGGGGTATGACGCACGTTGAGCGGCACCAGTACCGCACCAAGTCGGCTCACGGCATGGACGAGCACCACGAGCTCCGGCCGATTCGAGAGACACGACGCGACACGGTCGCCAGCCCGAACACCAAGTCCAGCGAGCTGACGTGCCAAGCGGTCCGCCTCCAGCGCGAGTTCCGCAAACGTCCACGTCCGCTCGCGCCAGATGAGCGCCGGCCGCTCCGGTGTCGCGACCGCGCGCCACGCCAGCCATTCTGGAAGTCGCTTCATCGTTCTCTCAGATCCCTCCGAGCCCCAGCCAATCGAACGTGTAGACGAGCGCGTACGGCCACAAGAGCACCGAGTACACGATGAACCGCACAAGATCCACCTGCCGGAAGTCCACCTGCCACGGATCGATGAGCACGAAGCCTGCTGTCCAGAGGACGCCTGCCAGCAGATAGGCCAAGAGACCGAAGACCGCTCCTCCTATACGGCCACCGAACCGGCGCGTGCCCGCACCCACGAGCATCCACCCACCGGCGACAAGGAGCGCTGCCAGCACAACCAAGGCATTGGCAAGCCCCCGTGACGTGGCCAAAATCCGTGGCACAACGACCGCGCACAGCGCAAAACCGAGCACGGTCACCAGCCCACCCGTTGTCACCGCCGCAATCCGCCAGCGGGTAACGTGCTCTTCCTTCATCTGCCTGCTTGCCCTTCGTCCCACCGTACGCCAAGCCCACTCCCAGGCGGTAGTCTGAGTCGCCCTCCCACCGGTTCGAATCGTTCCACCGTTCCCAACGAACGGAGCAGGACCGCAGTCGCCAATCCATGCGCTCGCTCGTTACCCGGCAGAGCGGCCGCTGTGTGCAGTGCCGCTGCGAGCCCGATTCCCGACTCGAAAACGCTGGTGACAACCGCCTCGACCCCACATCGGGCTGCCTGCTCCACTGCGGCTAGCAGGCGGCGTGGTCCACCGAGTAACGGCACCTTCAACACGTGGACATCCGCCGCCGCCAGCGCAAGCGCTCGCTCGACCGTCTCCAGCCCAAGAAGCACCTCATCAGCGGCGACGGGCACCGGCGAACGCCGCCGAAGTTCCGCAAGTTCCTCAAGCGTCCCCACCGGCTGCTCCAAGTACTCAACGTCAAGCGGTGCGACCGCTCGCGCGAAGGCAAGCGCTTGCTCGACCGTTGCAGCACCATTCGCGTCCAGTCGCAACCGTACCGTCGATCCAACCGCCGCACGCACCGCAGCGACCCGCTCCGCTTCGCTCGGCTCGAGACGCACCTTCAGCTTCAGCGTGCTGTATCCAGCCGCCACGGCCTGGCAAGCGGCTGTCACGGTTGTCTCCACATCGAGAAGCCCGATGAGCGCGTTCACCGCCACCGTCAGCCGGGCGGTCGGATGCAGCCAGCGCGCTAGCATCACTCCCTCTCGCTGTGCTTTCAGATCGAGGAGTGCGGTCTCAACTGCTGCACGCGCCGCCCGCGCCCCATCCGCCAGCGCCGGCACACGGTCGAGTGCCTGACAGAGTGACCGCTCGTCGCAGAACGCGCCCGCCTGACGAAGGCTGGTCAACCACGCCTCCGCCTCACGGAGCGCCTGGGCCTCGCTCCCCGGCCAAGGTGCGACGTCACCGAGCCCGGTGACGCCGTCCGGCGTGCGGAGCTCGACGATCAGGCCGCGTCGTTCCCAGAGCTCGCCGCGCGCCGTCGCGAGCGGTGTTCGGAACTCCAGTCGGTAGGGCCACCAGCAGCACTGCAGCGATCTCACCACAGCAGCCCTATCGCGAAGAGCACCGCAAAGATGAGCTGGAGCTGCCCCGTACGTCGCAACACCCTGTTCAGCGCTGGCCCTGCGGTTCCACCAAGCACGAGACGCACGAGCTGGACAGCCAAGGGCAGCGTCAGCAGCGGGAGGAGGAGCGCCAGTCCCCCTTGTCCTTGCAGCACAAGGAGAATGGGGACAAAGTAGGCCGCACCGATGAGCAGCGCGTACTGCCAGCGCGTTGCTCGCTCGCCAATGCGCACCGCAAGCGTCCGCTTCCCGGCAGCGCGATCGGTCGGGATGTCACGCAAGTTGTTGACGACAAGGATCGCGGTGATCAACGCCCCAACCGGCACCGCGGCGATCAACGCGAACCCGGAGAAGCTGTCACTTTGCAGATAGGCACTGCCACCGACCGCGATGAGCCCAAAAAAGAGGAAGACGAAAAGGTCACCCAGTCCGATGTATCCCAGCGGCCAAGGGCCAGCCGTATAGAGGATTCCCGCTGTGATGGAGGCAAGACCAATCGCCAGGATCGGCCAGCCACCGACCCACACCAGGTAGAGGCCGAGCAGCGCTGCTGCACTGAACGTCAAGGCGACCGCCCGCTGCATTTCACCAACCGTTACGAGCCCTCGCGCGGTGATCCGCGTCGGCCCGACGCGCTCTGGCCGGTCAGCTCCTTTCAGGTAATCAAAGAGATCGTTTGCGTAGTTCGTCCCGATCTGGATCAAGACGGCTGCTGCCAGTGCTGCAAGGAACGGGAACCAGCGTACTGTGCCCGTCTCGCGCACCCCAACGGCCGTACCGACCAGAACAGGGCCCACGGCAGCCACCAACGTCGCCGGACGAGCTCCGAGCCACCACACTCGCCAGCCCAGTCGTTTCGTCTCTCGCCTGGCCGAATCGCTCGCCGGCATCGCCATTCTGGCACCTCACTGCATCAGGGGAAACGCGGGAACTTCGAGAAATCAGGCTTGCGCTTCTCCAGGAAGGCACGGTGCCCTTCTTTGGCCTCGTCAGTCAAGTAGTAGAGCAGGGTCGCATCGCCCGCGAGTTGCTGCAGTCCGGCGAGCCCGTCGGTGTCCGCGTTGAAAGCCGCCTTCAGGAAACGGATCGCCATCGGGCTCTTCTCTAAGATCTCACGCGCCCACTGCACGGCCGTTTCCTCGAGCTTCTCGTAGGGCACGACCGCGTTCACCAACCCCATTTCCAGTGCCTCTTGCGCGGTGTACTGACGGCAAAGGAACCAAATCTCCTTCGCCTTCTTGTGCCCAACGATCCGGCCGAGCAAGGTTGCTCCATACCCAGCGTCGAAGCTCCCCACTTGCGGGCCGACTTGCCCAAACTTGGCGTGCTCGGCCGCAATCGTGAGGTCACACACCACGTGCAACACGTGTCCACCGCCGATTGCATACCCGTTGACGACCGCGATGACTGGCTTCGGGAGATAGCGGATCTGCTTCTGCAGGTCAAGCACGTTGAGGCGAGGGATACCTTGATCGTCAACATAGCCACCCTCGCCACGCACCCGTTGATCACCGCCCGAACAGAAAGCTTTGTCACCCGCACCAGTCAACAACACCACGCCGATTGACGCGTCGTCCCGCGCATGCGCGAACGCATCCATCATCTCCATGACCGTCAGCGGCCGAAACGCATTGCGCACTTCAGGACGGTTAATAGTGATTTTCGCAATCCCTTCTCCCTCCAACCGCTCGTAGAGAATGTCCGTATACTGCTTGATTGGTATCCACGTGAACTGGCTCATGCGACCTCCTGTTGCGTGGTACGATCACTCGTGGCGCGCCACGGGCGCTCCCGTCAATCTTAGCGAGCCTGCTGGGCTAAGAGGATCCCAACCGGGATGCGGTAAGCCGCCGCATAGTCCGCGATCTGGTCCAGCACGGCACAGCCTGCCTCACACGATTTGCCATCGATAATCCGCTCCGGGAACACTGCGGACACCAGTGCCCGTGCCGAATCAGGCCGTGCCGCACAGCCGGTGGTGGGCGGACGCCCCTGGCACAGCCGTTCAGCACCGGTGGTGCCTTAACTCTTGTCCTCTGCGCACCAACTCAGCGAGGCCGATCCCGTCCCACTTGTCCTTCGCGGTGCGAACGGTCACGCCTCATCGCCGGTGTGATGAAGGGCAATCGGAGGGTGCACGGACACGCACCGCACTGCCTGCTACCGTAGCGAGCCACTGCCCATTGGGCTAAGGCTGCGCCTCAGCCGACGTGGAACCGAGATAGCACGTGAAGGTGGTTTCCTGCCGCAGCAGGTGAAATGATGGTGTCC